>JAATGW010000554.1 GCA_015654495.1 Chitinophagales bacterium | reverse complement strand
AGCGATCCGGAAATTCAGGGTAAGATTTCATCCAAACAAATGAGTCTGGATAAAAAAAGACTTGAATTGGGGGAACTGCAGAAGAGGCTGCTGGAAAAAACTTCGGTTGTTAATGAAGCTGCCCGGCAATCTGATTTGTCCATTGATAATAATGTGGATGCGGCGGTGAAACTTCAGAAAAAATCATCAAATAAAAAATATGCTAAGCGCGCGAGGAAAGCTGCCAAAAGAGCTCACCGTGATGCCCGTGTCTTCCGAAATTCAAAAACGGAATTGAAGAGTTTGAAAAAATCTATTGAAAAGAAGGAGAAAGCAATTTCAAGAGAAGAGAGAGAACTGGCAGAGTTAAGAGCCAATCCTGCCTGATCAGGTCGATTCTTCAGTTTTGATCTTTTAAAATTCAGACAACCGCGGAACTCAGTACTCATTGCCAATCGCAGCTTTTTTTAAAAAATCCCATATTGGGCAATGCTTTAGGGTAGATATATACCAGATTTCCCGGCTTTATAAGCTAACACCGTTTTTTCCTGCCAGAAATTTTCTTCAACGATTAATGATCCTGATTATCGAATTCCCCCTGAACGCAAGACAATTCAAACAGAAAACCGGTCTTATTTAATATCCCGGAAACCATTAACAGATCGCGGCACTATATTCCTATCTATAAGTGCAGAACAAAGGTGTAGAAGATGGCTGATTGAAACCAAATCATCATTTAGCTCAAAATCGTTCTAAAAAAAACATGAAATCATTATATGCAATTGTGCTGCTTTTTGCTTTTTACACTACCCAATCTCAAACCGGAGTCGACACTTTACCTGGAGTTAAATCTATTCATGAACTGGAGATCCAGGCTAAAATATCATCCAAACAACTAAGTCTTAATAAAAAGAAACTGGAACTGGGCGAGTTGCAGAAAAAACTTACTGACAAATCCACTGCCACAAGCGACGCTGCTGATAAATCGATCGAATCAAACGATAAGAGTGTTGATGCAGCTGTAGATATGCAGGACAATTCTACTCAGAAAAACAGCAAGCGTGCACGTAAAGCAGCAAAAAAAGCGCAGCGCGATGCCGGCAGTCTCCGCAGTTCTAAAAATGACATGAAGAGTATAAGGAAATCTATTGAAAAGAAGGAAAAAGAGATTAAAAAAGAAGAAAGAGAACTGGCCGATCTGAAATCACAATCCTCATTTCAATCAACAACAAAAACTGAAGGTCTCAGAAAATAATACATCTGTTGTTTTTTATTCCATATCCAATGAAACAAACAGTTAAATCCACTATTTAAAAAGAAAAATCGGAAAAAGAAGTGAAATTCTTTTGGAAGAAGTAAATCCCGGATGATAAATACATTCGGGATATTTTTTGATGGTTTCTGGTGTATTGCCCTGGACCTGGAAATCTCTCCACCCAGCACCCAGCCTCCAGTTTCCAGCAACCAGCTCCCAGCCACCAGTAACCAGTGCCTAGTTCCCAACCCTCACATAAGTTTCCAGTATCTCCTGATTAATGCCCAGCGAATCAATCTTTTCAATGCCCGATTGAAACAATGTATCCTTAATCATTTTGACTGTAAAATGAAAACTATGTCCTTCCCAGTTTCTGTCATTAAAATATTCCAGGTTCTCTGAATATTTATCTCCTTCAAGTTTATAAGTACCTCCACCTGCAGAATATACCGCTTCACCTGATTTTCCATGGTTGAGATCATGCCTCAGAAAAGCAAAATGAGTGGCATTTATAATTTTTATCATTTTCTGATCCTTTGTATAATCGACAAAAACAGTATCCTTTCCCGTTACAGTTCTGCCTGATAGCAGATGCCAGGTGCCCTGTATTCCCGGAGCAGCTACTACATTGTCATCTATTTTCATACGGGTTTCACATGAAAACAGAATCACCACAATCAACAAAGCGGGAAGAATATATTTCATCTTGATTTTATTTTAAGATCAGGGCGCCAAAGTAATGATTTTGCCGGTCCTGCCAATCCCGCGACAGAGATTGTTTTTGAAGTTTTGGAAAAATGTGTACATTCAGTAATTGCCATACCCCCTGTTACTTCCCTTTTACTCCTGCTCTGATTTATTATTCTTTTAACCTAAAATGTCGTTGTATGAAAAAAATCCTTTTCGGGGCTTTTGCCTTTTGCATTCTCATGTCCTGTAATTCTTCAAAACCTGCCGATGAAACTTCCGCCGCTGCTACCGTTGCACCAGCTGAACCTAAAAAAGAACTTCCAACAGAAATTGCTGATGACCGTTACATGGAATTCGGCAGGCGTAGCCAGGAAGCTTTAAAAAGCGGAAATCTTGATCCCTGGTTTGCTGATTTTGCTGACAATGCAGTATATATCTGGAACCGCGGAGACAGCCTCGCCGGAAAAGAAGCTATTATGGCTTACTGGAAAAAAAGAAGGACTGAAGTAATCGATTCGATAAATTTCATTACACCCATCTTTCTGCCGGTAAAGGTTAATCAGCCACAACAACCCCCTGCTTTAAAAGGTGTATGGCTTTTCTCCTGGTACCTGGTGGATGCCAAATACAAAAATGGAAAACATATGCGTCAGTGGATTCACACAGACGCCCATTTTAATGAAAACGACAAAATCGACCGGCTGATTCAGTACATTGATAATTCAGTGATACTGGCAGCTCAAAAGAAATAAGCAAAACAACGCAGACATCAGGCGGCATCAATTCAATGCCGTTTGATGTTTTTCTTTTTTACGGAATAAAGTCGATTGTAATATCCAGGCAAGAATTACAACTGAAAATACACCTACAACGTTGAGCCAAAGCCAGCCTATATCTGTAAATGCGTAAACTGAAATAACAATCACTTCGCCTGCAATACCGGCAACGAAAACAGCATGACCTCCTATTTTCTTCAGATAGAATGCTACCAGAAAAATACCAAGCATCACACCATAAAACCATGAACCAAGTACATTAACCGCTTCAATCAGGCTACCTATGCCGGTCACGAACATGGCTACCACCACACAGAATAAACCCCAGAACAATGTGTACCACCGTGATACATTATAGTCCTGCTCGTCATTCAGGTTTTT
>JAATGW010000034.1 GCA_015654495.1 Chitinophagales bacterium | reverse complement strand
GAAATCACCTCCACTTTAAAATGATCTTCTGCGAAAAGAGAATCCCTGTCAGTTGCTCTCAATGTAATTTCCGCTGAACCCGTAAGGTTAGCAGGGAATACAATTTTAAGTTCATTGCCAGAAATTGCGGCCTTGGTGATGAGTGCAGAATCTGAAATAGTTGTTATTGAAATTGCATGACTATCAAAGGGCATATCATCAGAGACTACGCCTGTGAGATCAATATTCAGGCCGCCGCTATTTACTACAATTTTCCTGTCTTCCAGTGGCTCTTCTACTTTTGGTGCAACTGCAACCGGCGGAGTGATTGTAACAATGAATTCATCTTCCACAAAATAACCTGCATCATCAGTTGCTCTGATCTTAACAGAACTATTGCCGGTTTTGCCGGGTTTGAGGTTTATTGTAACGATGCTGTCGCTAATAAAGGTTGTGTTTATCAGTGTGGAGCCGGAAATTCCCGTAACAGTAAACTTCATGTTGGCGAAACCCTTATCGTCGTTAAAATAGGATGCAAGGGCAACCACCATATCACCGGTCCCGGCATGGGCAATGTGGTTAGGCAGAGGTTTGATGAGATGGGGAGCAGCATTCGTGGCGGGGTCAACCAGGTTTATAGATTCCTGACTTAATAATTCATCTAACTGATAGCCATCGGCATCAGTATATCCCCAGCCACTGGCGATGAATACGGAGCCTCTATATATTACAGACTGCGTTCCATGTCTGGCTGTTTTTAAGGAAGGAAGCGCGGTCCAGACTTCTTTTTGAGGGTCAAAAAGTTCAGATTCGTAGTGAGCCGAAACTGACTCACTCTCGCCTCCGGTCACCAATATTTTCCCCTCAATAACAGTGCTTGCAGCGCCCCCGCGTGGTGTTGGAATATTGGCTGATTCAGGAAGCGTTATCCAGCTATCCGAATCAATATTATAAACGTCTATTGATCTTTCTGTGTCGCCTAACAGTGAAGTATAACCTGTTTTCCTTCCTGCAATAGCATATATCTTATTATCGATCAGCGCTGCCTGAAAATGATCCCTTTCATGAGGAGCATCTGCAAGTTTTTTCCATTCACCTGTAACAGGATCATAACTATCCACCCAGCTCACCCATCCATCAATATGTCCGTTTTTTATGCCACCGACCAGGTAGATTTTATTTTTGTACACAACAGCTCCTGTTGCGCCCCTCCTTCTGTCGGCCGGAATTGCATTGGCTTTAACAGACCACTTATTTGTGAGCGGGTCATAAATATAAATATCCGGAACGGGCCGTTCTTCCGGAAACCAATGCGTAAAAGCGCCAATAATGTAAATTTTATTCTGAAAAACGACAGCCTGAAAATGGTGAAGCTCCTTATTTCCGGGCACAGGTGCTCCCGTAGACCAGGTCTTTGTTTCCGGGTTGAAAATGTTTAATGCGCGGATCCCACGACCGCCAAGTAGATAAAACCTGCCACCAAATTCAATATAGCCAGCTTCATGCCTGGCTTCAGGCAAGAGATCGGAAGAATTGATTATTTCCATCCACGCTTTGCCAACGGGATCGATATCGGAAACCCACTCCGGTTGAGCAATAGCCTGAATATTAAAAAGAGTAGCGACGAAGAGCATTGGCACAAGGATGCCACGCAACTGATACGGCCTTTTTACACTTACCATAAACCCGTATTACGGATTAAAAATTAAAAAATAGTCGCCCCGGCTCAAACCGCGGCTCAAGTAATACATAGGTTAGCTGCAATGCAGAGGTAAGTGTAAAACAAATTCTATAAACGATATATGCTGAAGCGTACGAACGGGATGGTCTTTGGAAGGATAGATGGACTAAATGTATCTTGATGTGGTTATTCGTACTACATTCAAAATCATGCCAGTATTGCAAAAATGTGGATAACTCCCGTGAATGGGATTGATTTAAATAATGTGAAACCGTCGAAAATGGGAATCGAGTAGGAAGGTAGCCATTAATTGGCTACCTGTCCTCTCACACCACCGTACGTACCGGTCTGGTATACGGCGGTTTGTTAGAATACTTTTGTCTGGTGTTCCGTTTTCCAATAGTAGTAGTTAGCAAAGCCAATGT
>JAATGW010000011.1 GCA_015654495.1 Chitinophagales bacterium | reverse complement strand
TTTTCTGACCGGTTCAGTTCCGGCGGGCAGGATGTAGTTAAGGTGAATGTCCGTAATGGGTTGAAGGTGTAACAGAAAACTGCCTTCTTTATAATCTTCACCCAGGGCCTTCTTGATCATTACGGGGAATTTGGATTCCAGTGTTGCAACAGAAGTGCCTGCTTTTAACTGAACATAGGTTTCATTAAAAACATTTGTCCAGCTGCTGAACAAGGCCGGCCGAAAAATGAATTTGCTGTTTGAATACGGGATCAGCATTTTGTATTTTATGCTCGATTCTTCAGGTGCCTTTTTTACAATTCCGCTGATCGTAAATGAAGTCTTTTCCTCACTCAGCTGTATGTCGATGGTTTTGCCGATTGCATTATCGTTACCAAAATATTTTTTTGCCAGTTCTTCTGTGATGATGGCGGAATTACTTACCGGGAAAGGATTTTCCCTGCTACCGGAGATCAGTTCGAAATCGAAGATCCGGAAGAAAGTGGAGTCAACCATTCTTACATCTTCGCTAAAGGAATTGTTATTCACAACCACCACCGGGTTGAAAGAATAAATCCTGCAACTGTTTTCCACTTCTGCATAATTCGCCTGCAATGCTTCACCCGTTGGCAGTGGTGTTACCGTATTGATAAATTCCTGCCCTTCATATTTTTCATGTTGCCAGACCCGGTATATCCGGTCTGATTTGCTGTGGAACTTATCATAGGTGAATTCACTTTTTACAAATAGCATGATAAGTATGCAGGCGGCAATTCCGACTGACAATCCGCTGATATTTATTACTGTGTAGGTTTTATAACGCAGTAAATAGCGGAGGGCGACTTTGAGGTAGTTTTTGAACATGAGTTTTGTTTTAGGCAATAGGCAGTAGGCAGTAGACGGTAGGCAGTAGATTCGAATTCAAACTTAAAATGCTTAGTTTGTTCATGACTATATCATTTTTATGAATAAATTTTATACTGACTTTTTTTATTTTTAACAATTTTTAGTCTGGTTTTACAAAGGGTCTTGATTAAACACGAAGGCATTGTTCTGTCACACCTGCTGTCTACTGTCTTGCTGTTTCTCCTGCCTCCTTACTTCTGCCTCCCGCCTAAACAACTTACTCCGTCTTAATCGCTTTCACCGGATTTGCAGCAGCTGCTCTTAGAGCATGAAAAGCGATTGTAACAAAAGCAATCAGAACGGCCGCTGTACCGGAAAGCAGAAACACCCACCATTCAATATTGATCCTGTATGCAAAATCCTGTAACCATTTATGCATGAAATACCAGGCTGGCGGCACTGCTATTAACATGGAAATCAGAACCAGTTTGATGAAATCTGTTGAAAGCAATTTCACTATTCCTGACATGGAAGCGCCGAGTACCTTGCGTATTCCTATTTCACGGGTACGGTTAACCGCTGCCAATGCGGCAAGACCGAATAATCCGAGGCAGGCGAGAAATACAGAAATGCCACCGGCCCAACCCGTAATATTGCTCCACTTCCTTTCTGTTTTATAGAACTGGTTCAGACTCTCATCCAGGAAACTGAATTTAAAAGGCAGGTCCACTACAATTCCTGACCAGGCTTTCTGCATCGCTTCGAGAGCAGGCGCAGGATTTCCGGCTTTGATCTTTACAAAAAATTTATACGGTGCATAATCTGAAAACTGGTGAAACATCTGCGGCTTCACCTGTTCTTTCAGCGGCCTGAAATTGAAATTCTTTATCACCCCTATAACAACGGGTGTTTTTGTTTCCATATAGCCTTTGATCTGCTGACCAACGGCATTTCCGATCGTCCAGCCAAAATCATTCATCATCGCTTCATTTATGATGACTGATGTAACCGTATCATCAGTTATTGCAGGATTAAAATTTCTGCCTGTAATGATTTTCATTTCCATCAGCGGGATATAATCTGCATCTACGAAATACTCAAATACGTCTTTATGAACACCATTGTATTCAAATCCGGAACGGCTCCATCCTGTACCTTCTCCAAGGCCCAGTTCCGCGCCGGCAACTGCGCTTATATCTCTCCGTGAGGCAAGCGCCTGTTTGAAAAGCGGGAAAATTTCTTTTGTATTTGTTTCGCTTGCGTCCACCACAACAATATTCTCTTTGTTGAACCCTGGATGTTTACTACTCATATAGTCGGTCTGACGTAAAATGATCACAGTACATATAATCAGTCCTATTGACAAAGCAAACTGGATAGTAACAAGCGACTTCGTGAAGATATTGGCGCCATTTACTTTTAGTTTATTCTTCAGTACTTCAATTGGTCTGAAGCCGGAGAGAATTAGTGCAGGATAGCTTCCGGCAAGAACACCGACTAATAATACAAGTGCTCCCAGCATCCAGCCAATTTCAGGAAACTGCGAGAAAGAGAATTGCAGATTTCTTCCTGATAGTTGTACAAAATAGGGTAGAAGTAATTTTGCAAGCAAGAGTCCCACCAATGCGGATAGTACACTCAGTATAACAGATTCTGAAAGAAACTGAAAAATAAGTTGCCTGCGTTCACCGCCGATTACCTTTCTCAGTCCGACTTCTTTTGCACGGCGTGCCGACCTTCCGATTGCAAGCGTAGTAAAGTTGATGCATGCAATAAGCAGGATGCCTGCAGCGATACTGAGTAAGATCCAGATTGTTTTTGGATTTGTATTTTCTACTGAACCTCCGAAAATTGTCAGGTCGGTATGGATGGCTTTCATAGGCTGCAATCCGTACCGGATGGGTACTGTATTCGCATCCCAGGTATAGCCGTTCTTTTTCAATTCAGCTTCTTCATCCGGATAATACTTGTGCCTGAAATCATAAAGCCTTTTTCTGTCTGTTGGCAAACCGCTGCCGGGATTGAGCATTACATAGGTCAGATAAGCAGATCGTCTCCAGTTGTTGACACCTCTTTTCCCGGAAGAAGTTGTTTCCAGATAACCGAAATTACCCAGCAGATCAAAATGTATAGATGAATTGGAAGGAATGTCTTCAGCAACGGCGCTGATGCTGAAGGGTACAAACTGATCATCCATTTTGATTTCAATGGTCCGGCCTACTACATTATCGGTTCCGAATATTTCTTTGGCTTTGGAAGACGTGAGTACGATATGCTGCAATTCCTTCAAAGGATTATTAGTTCCATATTTAAGTGGAAAACTAAACACAGAAAAAAATCCGGTGTCGGCAAAGGAAACACTCAGTCTTAATACTTTCCCTTCCGTCTTCACAAAACTCTCGCCCCAGGCTTCGCTTAAGCGAACTGATCTTGCAACATCAGGGAAATCTTTTTCAAGTGCTGGCCCCAGTGGAGAAGGCATGTACACATCACCATCGCCACCACTCCCGGCCGTTGCTTCAGACCAACGGTATACCCGGAAAATATGATCGGCATTTTTATGAAACCTGTCGAAGCTGAATTCATTCACCGCATACAATAGAAAAAGCGCAAAACAAGCCAGTCCAACAGAAAGCCCTATGATATTTATAAAGGACAGCACTTTCTGACTGACCAGATTCCTGATGGCGATTTTGATATAATGGCGGAGCATATGAAATAATTTAAGTTTCTGGAAGATTATACGTTCAACGTTTAACGTAAGTCATTGCGCTTTCAGGCTTCCTGAAGGTTTCTGCATCGCCGCTCTCACAGAATGATAGCTGACTGTCATCAATGCAATCAAAATTACAATAGCACCCGAAATGGCAAACATCCACCAGGCGACATCCGTTCTGTAGGCAAAATTTTCAAGCCATTTATTCATCACAAACCATGCAATCGGGATTGCTATAAAAAATGCGATTACTACGAGTTTCAGAAATCCTGCAGATAACATCACTGTGATATTTTCTACAGTAGCCCCCAGCACTTTGCGGATACCGATCTCTTTTGTTTTCTGAGATGTAGTATAGGCAATCAGTCCATATAATCCAAGGCATCCGATAAGCAATGACAACAAAGAAAAATAGAGCAGGATTCTTGCAAACCTTTGTTCGGACTGGTAGTCCGATTCCAGTGTCTGATCATAAAAATCATAGTCGAGCAATGCTGTCGAAAAATGTTTTTTCCAGATTGCTTTTACCCAATCCGCGGTAGCAGTTGGATCATTTACTTTAGTCTTCAAAGTAATTCTTGAAAAGCTTTGATCAAGAAGATAAATGGCGAGCGGACCAATAAACTGATGCATGTCGTTGTAATGGAAATTTTTTACAACGCCAGTCACTATTCCATTGCGGTCACCCATTTTAAAAGGTTTTCCGACGGCGGCGTCGACGGTTTTCCAGCCAAAAACCGTTACAGCAGTTTCATTCAGAATGATAAGTTGAAGAGCCTCTTTTGCAGGGTTTTCTTTAAAGCCCGTGCCTGCCACGAATTTCATTTCATGAACATGGAAATATCCGGCGTCCACGCGGAGCCTCGCTGTATTCACGCGCAAAAGATTGCCTTTGTCATCACTGGTTTCAGCTCCGCCGGAGCCAAGGCTGCCGAGTAAAGAGTTGGAAGTGGCAGCACCCTGAATAAGCGGGCTACTGAGCAGCTCATTTTTAAATGCTTCATAACCCTGCACTACTTCAGCATTTCCATGG
>JAATGW010000156.1 GCA_015654495.1 Chitinophagales bacterium | reverse complement strand
AACACGAAGAAACGAGAAGCAAAGACAAGGGAAGATTTTACCGTTTCTTACCGCCTTGCCGTCTTCGTGCTAATGCCTTAAAACATCAGGACACGAAGAAGAGAAAACAGAGGAAGATGATTACCAGGCCTTGTTTTATTTACCATAGTGCTGCCATGCAACGAATAATTTTATTGCTGCTGATCCTGCCGGTTGTCCACACACAGGCCCAAACAATGTATACCATTCAATACATGGATACTGCATCGCCTGTGGTTAAGCTGAGCGTTCAGCCGGCAAAACCAATGCAATCACCTGTTAGCTTTGTGATGCCGCGCTCGGTACCGGGTTATTACGGTATTGCTCCTTACGACCAATTCATTGAGAAAATACAAGCGGTCACCCCCACTGGTACCCATACCCTAATCCGCGATCCCAATAACGGTCCGCGCTGGTATTTAAATGACACAGCCATTATAGTAACCCGGATAGAATATGAAGTGAACCTGGAAAAAATGGAACGCAAAACCAATCCTTCGGATGCTTCCATTACCCGGCCGGGATTCCTGGGCATTTTTAACTATTCTGTCTTCGGCTGGCTGGAGGGATTGGACACGGTGGCGGTACAATGCCGCGTGCAGACCCTTCCCCACTGGCCAATCTTTTCAACACATCAACCTGCCGAAGCAACGCAAAAAGGCAGCTTTCAATTTTCCGCAGCCAGCTACCGTGAACTGGCAGATGGCCAGTTATTTATCGGTCCGGGTTTTCGGGTAAAAGCATTTAAAGGTCCGGTTCCGCTATTTGTTGCCAACTATTGCGAAGCCGGCGATGAATGGCTGGACGATTATGGCTGGCAGGGTGTTACCAGTATGAACATCCTGAAAGATTATTTCGGTGATCTGCCTTTCAAACAGTATTCGCTGATGCGCAGCAGTGTGATTCCGCTGGAAGATGTACACGCTCCTGCTCTGGCGATGGAGCACCTGAAGAGTTCCAGCTTTTTCGGCGATACCAGCGGTTGGCGCAAAGGTCCGATGCCGGAACAGGACCGCATCAGAACAATGCCGGGAATCCTGCACCATATGGCACATGCCTTTATTCCGCTCACCTGCTATGGTGACAACTACCGTCCTTATGTAACCGAAATTCCACCGGTGATCAATAATATCTGGTTCAATGAGGGCTTTATGTGGTTCCTGGTATATGATACTTTAAAACCTGAAAGGATGCGACGACTATTTAATGAGCATGTTTATCATGCGGCGGCAGATATCAGAAAACTGAGTCTGCCAGAATTGTCTCAGGCGGCATCAACAATGTATGGAACGGATTTTCGTCTGGGCCGGGCCACCTATTCCCGTGGTGCCCTGATGGCCATCGAAATGGATGCATTCCTGAAGCAAAAGACGAATGGAAAGAAACGCATGAAAGATGTACTCCGGTTTTTGTATGCATGGGCGAAGCAAAATAAAAGGCCATTTACCCTGGAAGAATTTCCGCACCTGATTTCCAAAGCCTGCGATGTAGATCTTTTGGACATCTATCAGAAATGGCAGCCCCCGGTAAAGTAGAACGGTGTCGACCGGAAAAATTTCGAAACAAAGATTGAGGGTTCTCCAGCGGATGCTAAACCAAACGATTCCACAATAAAACCCGGCAGTTGATTTTTATCTGCTACTGCCTTCCAAGATTTTCTGCTAAACAAATCCTTTCCTTTGCCAATAAAATCGCCGCGCATGCTTAAATTCCTGGTTCCTTTTGCCATCATCCTCTTATTCGCCTGCAGACAGAAAGCAGAAGACGCAGGCCAATTTTATTCAGCTGAAGATTTTACACGAATACCAAAATGGGATACGCATATCCACATCAACAGCAGCGATTCCGCGCTGGTTGCGCTTGCGCGAAAACTGAATTTCCATCTGCTGACGATCAATGTCGCATCACCTTCATCGCCTTCACTGGAGGAACAACTGCAGTATGCGGTGACGAATACCCTGAATGGAAAAGGTCAGGTAGTATGGGCAACCAGTTTCGATATCAGCGGAATTGAATCTGACAGTAATTGGTTAAATAAAAAAATCGATTCGCTGGATCGTGCATTCAAACTCGGTGCGGTGGGTGTGAAAGTCTGGAAAAATATCGGTATGGAATACCGCACGGCGAATGGGCAATTTATCATGATCGATGATCCTCGGCTGGACAGTTTACTCAGTTTTATTGAGCATCAGAATAAAACCCTGATCGCGCATATCGGGGAACCCAGAAATTGCTGGCTGCCCCTGGACAGTATGACGGTGAATAACGACCGTGATTACTTCAGAAAGCATCCGCAGTACCATATGTACCTGCACCCTGAATTTCCAACCTATCATCAACAGCTCGCGGCGCGGGATCATGTATTGCAGAAACATCCCGGTCTGCGGGTTGATGGCGCACACCTGGGAAGCATCGAATGGAATGTGGATACACTTGCCGCTACACTTAACCGGTATCCACAACTGGTGGTTGATATGGCCGCGCGCATCGGGCACATGCAATACCAGACATTGCATGATCATCAAAAGGTCGTTGACTTCTTCATTAAATACCAGGATCGGCTATTGTATGCCACGGATTCCGGTCTTGATGCAACAGATAGCGTCGCAGGTGTGCTCGCATCTGTCGAAAAGCGCTGGCGAAATGACTGGAAATTTTTTACGTCGGATGAGCTGATGAATGCACCCGAACTGAATGAAAAATTCAAAGGGCTTCACTTGCCTGCGGGTGTCGTCGATAAGATTTACCGGTTGAATGCGGAAAGAGTATTTAATCCGGGTAAATAGATGCCGGAATATTTCCCGAAAATAGCGCAGAAAAATCAATTTGATTTGTATTCGCTAAGCTTTTATTGTCCGCAGAAAACGCAGAAAAACAGCCAGCTGTTTTTTTTGCGTTTTCTGCGGGAAAACACTAAGCCATATTATAGGGTAACTATTTATAAGGACAATTTGCAGTATTCCTGTAAGAAATTGAAAGCTGATATATCGCCCGAAAGATTTTAACTTCAGCATCAGACAAATGATCAACACCATCAGCATTTATCTGATCAAATTAATCTACTATATCGTATGCGTAAACTATCAATACTTATTCTTCTATCCTCCGCATTCAACATACCCCTCCTGCTGCCCGCTCAACATACAGACCATAATGCGCCTGCTGGTCAGCAAATAATTTCTGGCGTTGAACCACAACCGCTTCTGGCACAGGCAATGCGCCTGCGGGAAGCGCTGTCGTTTTTAGGAAGTTCATTGTCGCAGCAGGATGAAAAACGATTAACTGCATTACAGCATCAGCCACTCACCGGAGAAATAACGAAACAGATCCAGCATATCCTTGATCCGTACTGCCTGGCAACTGTAAACATCAATCCGGAGTCAAGGGTCAAAGTTGACCGTGGTTCCGCAAATGCAAAATTAATCCAGGGTGGTTGGGTAAGTTTTCTCGTAAAAGTGTACAATGACGCCGGAGTAACTGCGAAGCTGGAAGTGCAGAGCCCGAATGCGGCTCCGGTTCTGTATGGTTCAACTTATGAACCACGGGTTAAAAAAGAAAATGTGCTGACTACCGGTCAGGTAAGCAACAGGTTTCTGGAATTGCAGATGTACCGTAACCGCCCGCTCCTGACCAATCTTTCAGGTCTGAAGCTCGAGTATGCGGTACTGCAGGTATATAGCAAGGATTCCGGAAAAAGGGAAGCCGAACTGGGTTTCAATGTAGGACAAGGCACGCAGGATATTGGCTTTCGTAACGCGATCAGTATACTGTTTGATATCAAGCCTTCAGTGAACGTCACTTTCCGTGTGAAGGATGAAAACGGATCTCCTGCGATGGCTTCGTTCCTGATTACAGACGGCGTTGAACGGGTGCTTGATGACAGCTTCAAAAATATACAGGATGTCGATTACCGTCTGACTAAGTCCCAGATTGAATATCAGCGTACGTCGAAAGAATTACGCGGGATATATCCCCTGCCATCACGTCGGGTGGCGGCATTTGATGAGTATCCTGATTTCTTCTTTCAACCGCAGGTGTATCGTGCAGACGGGGAACACCTGCAGTTGCCTCCGGGTGAGTATACGGTCACGTTCACACGCGGACCTGAATACATCAAACAAAAAACCAAGCTTGTAGTTCCCGCCAATATTAAAAACTACGAAACTACATTCACTCTGAAACGCTGGATCAATATGGCGAAGCTCGGTTGGTACAGCGGCGATCATCATGTACATGGTGCCGGCTGCAGTCATTATGAAAGTCCGGAAGAAGGAGTTAAGCCCATTGATATGTGGCGGCAGGCGCTTGGTGAAGACCTTAACATAGCAGCGGTGCTGGCCTGGGGGCCGAGCTGGTATCATCAGAAAACATTTTTTACTGGTAAAGACGATCCGCTTTCTACTAATAAAAACATCATGCGGGCTGATGTGGAAGTATCAGGTTTTCCTTCTTCCCATGCAGGTCATATTGTGTTGCTCAGATTAAAGGAAGATGATTATCCCGGCACCAAAACCATTGAAGAGTGGCCCAGCTGGACCCTGCCGGTATTAAGCTGGGCAAAGTCACAAAATGGCGTAACCGGTTATGCACATTCCGGCTGGGGCCTACAACCCCTGACACCTACGAAAGATTTACCTAATTATATCATACCAAAAATGGATGGCATCGGCGCTAATGAATATATCGTTACTGTTACGCAGAATGTCGTCGATTTTTACAGTGCAGGTGATACGCCCGCGCCATGGGAACTGAATATGTGGTATCATACGTTGAATTGTGGTTTCACGCCAAGGCTCAGTGGTGAAACGGACTTTCCCTGCATTTTTGACGAACGGGTGGGATTGTTGCGCAGCTATTTCAAATCCGAATCTGCGCTTAGCTATGACAGTTATGTAGATGCTCTCAAAAAAGGTCGCTCTTATGTTTCAGATGGCAGTTCCCATATCATTGATTTCAGTGTAAACGGATCAGAAGCCGGAGTCGGCGATAGCCGTTTGAAACTGAATGGTAAACCAACTGTAAATATAAAAGCCAGGGTGAATGCAAATCTTTCTGCACAACCGGATTCGATTGGAAAAGATATCGCGCAAAGAAAACTCACTGAACAACCCTACTGGCATCTTGAAAGAGCGCGTATCGGTACCAGTCAGAAAATACCTGTCGAGCTGATTGTAAATGGAGTTCCGGTAGATACAGTTGAAATTTTAGCCAATGGTGAATGGAAGGATGTCAGTTTCAGCTATCAGATTAAAGCTTCATCCTGGGTTGCTCTGAGAGTCTATCCGAGTGTTCATACAAATCCCTTATTTATTGAAGTGGACAGTGAACCAATCCATATACGAAGAAGTGCAGAATGGTGCCGGCAGGTGGTGGATCAATGCTGGAAGACGAAGCAGTCGGCGATCCGACCGGAAGAACGTGCGGCGGCCGAAGCTGCATATAACAAAGCACGTGGGGTGTACGATACGATTATTCAGCAGTCATCTGCCGAGTAAGGGGGAATGAATGCAGGCAAGAGGGGACAGCCAATTCAAGTCTGGAGTCTGGAGTCTGGAAAATACGAGACAGTAGACAGTAGACGGTAGAAGTGATAAGTAGGTAGTTTGTAGTGCTGCTGTTCTGTTACGGTTTCTGTTTCTTGTCTTTCCTCTTTCTCTTCACTCTTTCTTTTCAGACAATCCGCAGATCACTTTTCGCACAATATCGCCACCACCAGGTATCGCGTATATCGCCGTGGGAATGAAAAGGGCGCTTGCTTCTGCAACCGGTTTGCCAGGGAGTTCAACCAACGCCTTGTGAATGCTCTTGTTGCTTATGCCCGCAGAAGTGAGAAGAAGTTTCATAATTTCTTGCTTTGGATATTCGTCACGCTCACAAAGGAGAATGTATTTCAGGTTGTCAATAGCCCAAACAACAATTAAAATCGTATCACATAATTTAATACTGACATTGGAAATAATGACTAAAAATTGCCGTCGTTAAATCCGGCAAGGCGACTAATTGCTATTGACGAAAATTAACATTGCAGGAATTTACAATCATTTCCTTGTTGTCAACATTTCACTACTACAAAACCTGCGAAATAAGTAAAGGTATTCTCTTTGATCCTGCTGCTGATTCACGTTGTCATTAAATATTATTTCTTTAATATTCTTTGTAATTGCCTGGCTGTTTTGAATCCGCATTTAGAGGCGATATACCCGATCGTATATTCGGGATTATTAAGCATTGTATTTGCATATTCTTTTCTTAACTGGGTCAGGTATTCCAATACTGTACACCCTGTTTTTTCCTTAAATACACGGCTGAGATTCCTTGGGCTCATGCCAACGAGCGAGGCAAGCGATTCAATGCTGTTTTCTTTAGAAAGATTATCAATAAGGTAGTCCTGCACTTCATGCACCTGCGGATTAATATGGTTCCTGTAATCCAGATAAACACTTTGTTGTTTATGGGATCCACTTCTCCTGTGATAAACCACCAGCCCCCTTGCTACCTTATGAGTAAAAAACGGACCTTTCAAATCTTCAAGGATAGCCAAAGCAAGGTCAATACCTGCGCTGATGCCGGCGCTTGTGTATATATTATTACTCTTTACAAATAAAATATCAGCAACTACTTTTGCCTGTGGAAACTGTATTTGTAATGCTTTTACTCTCCGCCAATGAGTAGTACATTCTGTATCCTTTAACAAGCCGGCATGACCCAGGGCAAAAGCCCCGGTACAAATTGAGCAACAGGTAATTTTCTTGTCTGAGCATTCCTTCAACCATTTAAAAAAATCTCTTTCGGCTTTAAACGGAAAGCTGTTAACATATTCATTATCCATCCCAGGTACAAAAACAAAATCACCTTCTTTTAATTTAGCCTCCCGGTAGTGCTTGATTTTTTCAAAACCCAGTCCCGCAGTACTGACCGGATTATCCTGATACCTGTAAAATTCAATTTCTATTTCAAATCCATAAACTTTTGCTTCTGTAAAAACCTGTACAGGCCCGGCAAGATCCAATAATTCAACAGTAGGTGGAATAATAAAGGATACTTTTTTCATATGATGAATGTATGAGATTGTTTTATTAATATCAGTTTGAGGTATAAGCAGGTCAGCAGGATAATTATACATACCTGGCCAAATGCACTTAATTGTTCAGGATACCAATTCAAGACTCAGGCTTTACAAAAGCTACCGTAGTTTGTAAACCCTGTTCTCAAATATTTCACTCCTTTATTCGCCTGGAAGGCTATTGATTAAGAACTGCTTTTTAAAAGCAAAATGATAAATCTCCGTTTCTCCCATCCGGACAAGAAACGCATTAATAAATATCCATCCTGCCATGCCCATATAGTTCATAGCATCGATAATCGTTTTGAATTTCCTGATTTTCCCGCTGTCCATTCTAAGCCTGGTGTCTTTCCAGAATTTCTTTTCGTCTCCAAAATCAATGTCGATGCTTACTTTATTGCTTAACAAACCAGGAGTGACAATTACCTGGCAGTATTGCTCTACTTTAGCTGTATCGGTCTGGGCATTTGCTACCATTGCAGTCAACAATACAAAGCCTGTTATTATTAGTTTTTTCATTTTCGCTTAATTTTATTTCAGTTGATCTTTTCGAATCCAAATGTATCGCAGCTTTCATTTGCGCATGAGACGGTTTTATGTCAGAAACAGACAAGAGTCAAATCGGCGCTGACTTAGAAGAAATTGCTTTCTTAATCCTTACGCTTAATAGTCAACAAACACACTTGTTCACCTGTTTTGAAAGTAAAAATGCAACCCCCTGGTGATGTTTGGATTTCTCGAATCCATATGACCTGCATTATTCTCAATATATTTTGATAGTTTAATATTGGAATAGTTGTAGTGAAGTGCCTCATAAAAGTCTTTAAAAGGTGCTAACATCCTGTCGCTTTCTTCCTTTTCACCAATACCCATAAAAACCAACTGCTTTTTATTTTTATTATTTCTCCTGTTTTCTTTTTCCATTTGCAACATAACATACTTATCGAACCAAAATGATGGGCTTAATAAAGTATAGTTCCCGAATACTTTATTGTTAATGCAAAAAGCATAAGTTCCGAATAAACCTCCGTAGGAATGACCCAATATAACCCGGCTACCCCTTGAAGTATCTGCGTTATAGTCCATCTCTATCCTGGGTATTAATTGAGTTTCAATAAAATTCAAAAATTGTGGAGCACCACCCGTGACCAAACTTATTTTTGTTGTAGTATAATCTATGCTGCGATCTTTCCCGTATCCGATGCTCACGACGAGCACATTTTTTTTGCCGTAAGCGTCTGAAATTTCTTTACACTTATTGGCTACGAAACCAAAAATGTCCTTTCCGTCCAACACGTAGATCGTTTGGTATTTCTCTGCAAATGGATTGTAATTGTCAGGTAGTCCGACTTTGATATTATAAAATGCTCCATTGGCAAAAGATCGCAAAGTAAACTCCCTGGTTACACCCGAATTAAATACCTCTTTTGTGCAGGAGTGCAACAAAAACACAAGTAACATCAGCTTTCCTGCTGATGACGGCTTTCTAAATAAAAAAGTCTTGATTTTCATTTTTTTTGATTTTTAATTGTTATTCTGAATAACAAAAGTATTCCGACTCTTTGCTGCTTCTGAAGACAGCATAATGTCAGAAACAGACAATCTTCAAAAAACTAAACCGGTAAATAATCTTTCAGACCGTGCAGATGAAAAAGCACAATTAAACCTGTTTACAATAAAACATCATGCGAGGAATTCCGTCCAACCTGTATGGGGATTCATACAGAATTTTTTTCTCGCAAAATATACTTTATCAGTTGTTATGTCTGGTGAACCTGCGTGTCTTCAATGGAGCCGAATTAAAACCCGGGTCTGTGTTGTCTGTTTTTGACATCCGGATGTCTGTCCGCACTTTACAATTCACAGCAACTTTGATTTATTAATAATCATTAACAATAAAATCATTTTACAATGAAACAGGAAAATAAAATGGTTGAGTATAATTTAACCGCCAGTGAATTTAACTGGGAAATTAGACCCGGTAAAACCATCAATGCATGGGGCTTCAACAAACAGCTCCCCGGCCCTGTATTAAGGGCAAATGTGGGAGATATGTTGATTGTTCGCGTTACTAACAATCTGGAAGAGGCCACTACTATTCACTGGCATGGTATCCGTTTGCCTGCATCGATGGACGGAACCGATAGCGTTCAAAAACCTATTGAACCGGGCGAAGTTTTCGAGTATCGTTTTATCGTACCGGATGCAGGTAGTTTCTGGTACCATGCACACACAAACGAAACTATCCAGATGGAAAGAGGCATGTACGGAGCATTAATAGTAGATGATGAAACAGATCCTGTGTTTGATGGAGAAAGAATTTTTATGATTGATGATATGAAGCTGGATAAATATAATCATTTTACAAGGCCGTCCTGGTTCCTGCCAATCCTGATTGAAAGGCATGATGGACGACAGGGCAATACGCTTTTGTTAAACGGAAAAGAAAATTCAGTCATCAACATGAACGGCGGCCAAACCGAAAGATGGCGTTTTATCAATTCGTCAAGTGCACGGTATTTTCTTTTACACCTTAACGGCAAAACATTTAAAATTATCGGAACAGATGGAGGCCTTTTGGAACATCCTGTAACATTGGATGAGGTTTTAATCACTCCGGGGGAACGCGTAGATATCGCAATTGGTCCTTTTGCAGATGGGGAAATATTCGCTATTGAATCTTTAGCATATAATAGAACGACCTTCTTAAAAGCAAAACGGGAAACCTTTGCTACAGTTAGAGTTGGCGAAAGCAAGCCTTCTAAAGCACATTTACCCGAAAGATTAAGAATGATAGATCCACTTGCAAAACAGGATGCTGTCATTTCCAGAAAAATAAAACTGTCTGTTGATCCCAGATTAAGAGATGGGAAGGATTTTCGAATTGATGGCCATACCCATACAAATGATCAACCTGTAATTGCAGGTGAACTCCAGGTATGGGAAGTTTCCAATTCCAGCCTGATGGATCATCCTTTTCACCTTCATGGTTTCTTTTTTCAGGTAATTGATGAGAATGGCAAAGCTCCGGCATTCAGAGCATGGAAGGATACCTATAATTTAAAACTAAAAAGTAAGATAAAGATCGCCTGGATGCCTGACAACCGTATCGGCACATGGATGTATCATTGCCATATTATTGAACATCATGCAGCGGGAATGATGGCGACGTTTGATGTGATCGACGGCAGTACAGCATTGGTAGAAAAACCGCCTACTCATGCCCATCACCACCATTAAAATTCGCAGGTATTAAATTTCCTGAAAGGGCTCCGAATACTAATCGGAGCCCTTTGCTTCATAGCTCTCAACATATATAAGAGTTAACTACAATTCCTATTCAAACCATCAAATTTCAAGGTTTGTATGACCATGCGATACTCATTTGATATCCTGTTTCAATCAATACATTACCTATAAATAACGGATCAGCACTATTAATACAGGCCGATAATGCACAGTGATTAATTTCACTCTGGCATTAAAAAATGAAACATATGAATATTAAATCCATAATCAGTATCCAAAAATGGATTGGCAAACCGGCAACACATTTTATTTTCATCCTTATTTTCAATTGCTTCTATTTTGTTTCTTCTGCCCAGCATTCAACCACTGAAACCCTAAAAACCGACAGTTTACTTATTATCAAAAAGAAACCCGAAAAGGGGTTTTATAACGACTATATTTTATTTATACCAAAAGGAACTCCTTTAAACAAAAAAACATTCCTGCTTGTGGAACCGAACAACACAGGCAAAGTATCAGACAGTATGGAAGTTCATGAGCAATATGCGATCGACCTGGCTTCGGTGAGTTCGGTGGGAAATAATGTTTCTACGGAACTCAGGATACCATTGCTTGTTCCGGTTTTTCCGAGACCGGAATCAGATTCGCTGATGTATACCCATGCACTGGACAGGGATGTAGTCTTGGCAAAATCAACTGTATTGAAGAGACTTGATTTACAATTGCTGGGAATGGTCAATGATGCCTTTGGCATTTTAGCATCCATGGATATCCTGGTCGATCCAAAATTTTTTATGAATGGCTTTTCAGCGTCAGCTACGTTTACCAACCGCTTCTCGTTCATACATCCGGAGAAAATAAAAGCGCTTGCCATAGGTGGATTCAATGGAGAACTAATCGCTCCTCAGAAGGAAATCAACGGAGTTAAACTCAACTACCCTATCGGAATAAATGATTTTCCTGAATTATTCGGAAAGAAGCCTGACTTTAAAGCATATAAATCAATTCCTCAGTTCATGTATATGGGAAAGCTTGATGATAATGATGCGGTGCAGTACGACGATGCATATAATGAAACCGAACGCAAAATAATTAATGAAAACATTGGAAAAAATGTACAGGAAAGATGGCTGGAATGTCAGAAGATTTATAAAGAGAATGGCATCAACGCCATCTTTCAAACATATGATAATGTAGGACACTGGACTACATCAGAAGTAAATCTTCAGGTCATCAAATTCTTCTTAAGTCAAATGCGGGGAGAATAATGTTTTGCGTACCTGCGGTTAAATGCAGACAGGTGGGAAGTCTGGAGTCTGGAGTCGGAAGTCTGGAGTCAACAGCCGGCGTTCGGAGATTTGATGCCTAAGTGCTCTTATCTCTCTGTTTCTGTCACTGTTACTGTTACTGTTTCCGCTTTCTTCCTCTTTCTCTTTCTCTTTCCTCTTTCTTAATACAGGCAGGAGAGATCAGCCAATACCAGGTAGTACAAGGTAGGCAGTTTACGATTATATTTACCGACGGGTATAAGACATATAATCTCTCTAAGATAGAATACATGAAAAAATGGCTACTCTTATTTTTTTGTTCCGGTTTTGCTTTGTTTGCTGCATCACAAAATCTGCCCCGTATAATAGTACTATCTACAGGCGGCACCATCGCCGGGCAACAACCCGATACTAACAGGGCCGGATATCTGCCGGCTAAAATCCCAATCGAAGAATTGTTGAAGAACATTCCTTTAATCAACCAGAAAGCCATTGTTCAGGGAGAACAGATCGCATCAATCGGAAGTTATGATATGACCGTTGAGATATGGCTGAAATTAGCAAAACGAGTAAATGAAATTTTCGCTAAAAATGAAGCGGATGGTATTGTAATAACCCACGGTACAGATACACAGGAAGAAACAGCCTATTTCCTCTGCCTGACTGTAAAGTCCGACAAACCGGTTGTATTAACCGGTGCCATGCGTCCGGCTACTGCTATGAGCGGCGACGGGCCTAAAAATTTATACGATGCAATAATTGTAGCCAGTGATCCTGACAGTAAAGGAAAAGGTGTACTTGTATGTTTCAGTGAAAATGTATATGATGCCCGGAATGTGGTTAAGATAAACACGACTAATGTTAATGCATTTGCATCCCCGAATGCAGGTCCGGTTGGACAGGTATATGATGGAAGAGTTTCGTACAATTCTCGGGCCTTCATCAGGCCTGGCGGTTTTACAACGTTTGATATCAGTAAAATTGATTCTCTGCCAAATGTTGAAATAGTATTTGCATATGCTGGTGCATCAGATCTTGCTATAAATGCTTTTATCAGCAACAATATTCCCGGAATTGTAATTGCTGGTACAGGCAACGGGAGTTTCGATAAAGCTATTCTGGAAAGTGTAAAAACTGCAGTCAGAAAAAATATCATGGTAGTCCGATCGTCGAGAGTTATTTCAGGGAGAGTGACCACCCAATATACAGGAGCATTTGAAGATGCAAAACTGGGCACGATTGTATCCGATCAACTAAATCCCCAGAAAGCCAGGATACTTTTAATGCTGGCGTTAACGGTCACCAAAGACAAAAATAAAATCCAGAAAATGTTTTTGACCTATTGATTTTATAACAGGATCAACCGGAGTCTTTTTCTGATAGTTGGTGACATCCTTCATGCAGCAAAACAGAATTAATATTCCGGGTAAATCATCAATTATGTTACTCCCCCGACCTTAGAAAAAATAAAATGAGTACATTTAAATAGTTACCAGGATGCCAACTTCATGATCTGACTTATTATATGAAAGCATTTATTTGGTTCCGGAATTTTTAGCAAGTGATCGATTTTTTGCCTTGATATGCAACCTTTGAATCCACCCCAAATTGAACATCTAATACAAGCAGGATGTCACGGGTTCTTCTTATTTATATACTGTTGTGTCTTCGTGGATGCCTTGAAGTAAATTCTCAGACTTCAGTACCAATCCGTCTTTCCGAATATTCATATCATCGGCCGGATGAAGATAAAGAATCCTGGCAGCGGCTGAATTTGTTGCTCGGCGCAACCGATATTGTTGTTGCCAAAGAAGGAAATGTTGAACATGACACTTGCCTCTATATCGCCAGCCGTTCTATGGGATTGAGCCGGTTTTCCGTTTTGGCAGAAGGCCTCGACGCCTGGGAATGGAAAGATCAGTCACAGTGGATGGACAGGCAGGAACCAGGTATCGGAATCCGGTTGCTTTCTGAGGCAACTGGTAGGAAACATCTGCAGTTATTGTTATTGCTTGGCTCCTATTATGCTTTTCAACCGCGCAGTTATTACAGGTATAAAGATAGTGTTGAATATTTTTTGAGCCGGGCCGTGTATGAGAGCAAATTACTGAAGGATGAAAAATTGGGCTGGCAGGCCTTATGCCTGTTGGGTAAGATTCATGCCCAGGCAAATGATCCGGAAGCTGATTCTATTTTTAATAAGGTAATAGATCAATCCCGGGAAGCTGGCGATAAAGAAACTGAAGCGCGTGCATTTGCATACCGGGGCATGTACACAGCGCCGTTGCGTTCAACTCTGCAAAAGAAAATGTCCGATCTGCAAACAGCATCAGAATTATATAACAAAGCAGGCAATACTGAAGCAGAGATCAATGCGGTGACAGATCTTGGATATATGCTGGTGGTGACTGGCCAATTTCAGCCTGCATATGAAGTTTTTTTAAAGGCACTTTACCTCGCAGAAGCTATTCAATTCCCATATACCCATTACAGTACTGATAATCTTGCGATGGTCGGACTTTATCAGGGCAAGTTTGGTGAGCCATTGCGTTATACGCTTCAAACCATTAATGTTGCAGAGCGGTGCCGCGACAGCCTTGCCTGGAGATATTTCTATAGCCGGCTCGCAGTTATTTATGTTTCTGAAGGCAGGGGAAAAGAAAGGATCGATATTATTCAAAAGGCTGTAAATCGTTTTGTTATTGATCGTGACCCGGCAGTATTTGGTATGGCGAATTCCCTGGTCAGCATCATGGTAGAACAAGGTAATGCGAAAGAAGCCCTCAACTTAATCCTGGAAATTTCAAAAAAAGTAGCTGTTCCGCAAACTTTTTCGGATCAGTTTGGCTACCACCTTGCATTATCAGACTGTTATCTTGCGCTTAATAAGCTTAACCTGGCCGAGATGCATATCGGGATGATGGATTCTGTGGAAACTCAGGCCGAACAGATCAGGGGGCCGTTCTGGAGATCCACAGTCGAAAGTCAGTATGCCTATTTGTTTATAGCCCGTAAACAATACCGGAAAGCGAAAGAACTCCTTGAAAGGCATTTTGCTACTGCTGCCGGCGGACAGCGAACCCTGGGAAGTGATCTGGATACTTATCAATTGCTTATTACAGCTGATTCCGCATTGGGAAATCACCAGTCAGTTGCTGCCCATTATAAAAAATATATCAGTTTACTTGATTCCAGTTTCAGGGTAACAAAAATCAGACAGGCAGAAGAACTCCAGGTAATGTATGAAACGCAGGAAAAGGTAGACCAGATTGCTGCATTAAATCAACAGGCAAAACTGGAAAAAGATAATCTGAAGCAGGCAACCCTGGTGAAAAACCTGACGCTGGCAGGCATCATTGGAGTGATTATCATCGCAGGGTTATTGTATCGCCAAAACCGTTTAAGGTTAAAGAATAATAAAGTCATCTCCCACAAGAATGAGCAATTACAAAATCTGGTTTCGGATAAAGAATGGCTACTGAAAGAAATACATCACCGGGTAAAGAACAATCTTCAGATCATCATGAGCCTGCTGAATTCGCAATCGGTGTATGTTGATAATGATGCGGCATTAACGGCTATCCATGACAGTCAGCGAAGGGTACAGGCAATTTCATTAATCCATCAGAAGTTATACCTGTCTGAAAATATGTCATCGATCGACATACCGCAGTACATCAATGAACTGGTGATCTATCTCCGCGACAGTTTTAATATCGGCAACCGGATCGTATTTGAACAGGATATCGAGCCGGTCGAACTGGATGTTTCGCACGCCATGCCATTGGGATTGATTGTTAACGAAGGAATTGTGAATGCACTTAAATATGCTTTTCCCGGTAATCGGAAAGGAAGAGTAAATATCGGGCTGCAATCTGACGGGGATGATTTTTTAACACTGATCATTTCTGACAATGGTGTTGGACTGCCTGCCGAACTGAATGTTCTGGAACACGAATCTCTTGGATTGAGCCTGATGCAGGGGCTTGCAAAACAATTAAACGGAAGTTTTCAAATAGAAAACAGGGATGGCCTTCAGCTCAGGGTCAGGTTCAATAAAATTAATCACCTGCAATTGGATGGAAACAGCGAAAATTGAATATGAATAAATCGATATTGATTGTAGAGGATGAATTTATCGTAGCCAATGATCTTCGCCTGATGTTGAACCAGGCTGGCTACAAGGTGAGCGGAATAGTTGATTCAGCAGAAGAAGCGATTGGTCACATTCAAAAAAACAAACCGGATCTTGTTCTGGTAGATATCCGGCTGAAAGGAAAACAATCAGGGATCGATCTGGCAAGAAAACTCAGGGTTGACAATATCGCTTTTGTTTATTTATCTGCGAACTCAAACCAGGCCATCCTCGAGGAAGCGAAGACTACTGAGCCCTATGGTTTTCTTGTAAAGCCTTTCAGAGAAAAGGATCTGCTGGTGATGATCGATATTGCCCTCTATCGTCATAAACATAGCCTTGAATCTAAATTAAGGCAGGAAGAGCATCTGCAAAAAAATCTGGCAGAGATCTGTGATGAGCATTCTGACGCTGGACAGAAAATGTTAAGGATCGCGAAAGAGCTGCAGTCTTTTATGCCATTTGAGATGGTATCCGCAGGTAGCAGACCGTTGATTGATGGGCAATTCAACGATATCGGATATTTGCGCATAGGATTTGATGAGTACCAGTTTATCGGTGAAAAAGAATTGCTGACCATTACTCGTTTAAAAAAACAAACGCTTTCGAAAATCGTTGACAGCAATAATACCTACACAAAGCCATCGGTTAATAATGAAGCATCATCACTGCAAAAACTATTGTTTGAAACTTTTGATCTGCAGTCCTTCATGATTTTTCCGGTAACATTAAACTATGGACTTTCGGTTCATTTTTTCTTTTACAGTCGTCAGCGGGATGTTTACACAGGCAACCATATTGCCCTGCTGAACCGTTTGAAAATATATTTTACAACACTTGCCGAGGCGATGATTTATAATGATACATCATCAACGAAAAAACCCAAACCCGGATATATTGACAGGAAGCATATAGAAACTGATCTGCGCCAGGAATTTAAAGGTATCATCGGAAGTCATCATCTTTTATTGTCGGCGCTGGACCTTGCGGCGCAGGTTGCTCCTTACAATACTTCCGTATTGCTTTTGGGAGAAAGTGGTACCGGGAAGGAAAAGGTAGCTCAAATCATTCATTCATTTTCTCCGCGGAAAAATGCATCATTCATAAAGGTAAATTGTGCTGCTATCCCATCAACGCTGATGGAGTCAGAATTATTCGGTCATGAAAAAGGAGCGTTTACCGGAGCTATTGAAAACAGGAAGGGAAAGTTTGAACTGGCCGATGGCGGAACCATATTTCTGGATGAGATCGGTGAACTGCCTCTGGATATGCAGGTGAAACTACTTCGTGTATTACAGGAGAAAGAAATTGAACATATCGGCGGGAGTCTGCCGCGGAAAATAGATGTGAGAATTGTAGCCGCAACCAACAGAAACCTTGAAAAAGAAGTTGCGCAGGGAAATTTCCGTCTGGATCTCTACTACAGACTAAATGTTTTCCACATAATGCTGCCTGCGTTACGGGAACGAATACCATAGATTTAGACTTTT
>JAATGW010000681.1 GCA_015654495.1 Chitinophagales bacterium | reverse complement strand
TTTTGCCTATTTGCTGGGGTGGTAACTGCCTTTGTCGCCTGGTATCCACTGTGGCGGGTTATACCTGGTGAGTTCACACCAATCGCAATTTCCCGGGAGGAATTCACCTGAAACTTTCATTTTCCCCCGGTTTTATGAGTAGAATTATTCGGTATTGACATCGGGTCTGTGTTATTATAAATCCCAGATGGTTTTCCGGCACTCCAACAAATTGAACGGGAACGGTGCTATTGGAGTTTCCATGTCCACCATAACCAACCAGACATGTAAACCGGAAAACGCCGGGAACAGATACGGACAGGGTACCTTTTTCAGACTATAAAAGATTCCGCAGGTTTAATTCTGCATAAAAAAAGCCGTAAGAAAAAATCTTCCGGCTTTTTTTTATACTCAATATTATTTATTCCGGTAAGGTCAGGTCTCTTTTCATCATTGCATCTCTGTTTGCCATTTCCCATGCTGTATAAAAAACCAGCAAGGCGCGTTTGTGATAAAGCGGATAATTAATTTTATCCGGAGTATCGGTGGGTTTATGATAGTCCGCCTTCAGCATTCCGTCATAATAAAAGATAATCGGAACACCTTTGCGCGCAAAATTATAATGGTCGCTTCTGTAATAAATTCTTTCTGTATCCTTCGGATCGTTGAATTTATAATCAAGCGTGATCTTTGTGAATTTTTTATTGGCGGCTTCGCTTAATGGTTTAAGTTCGGTACTGAGCTTATCGTCACCAACAACATAAACATAATTCAACGTATCGGCTGTAGTGCGCTCTGTATCTACTCTTCCGATCATATCAATATTGAGATTGGCTGTTACCTTTTCAAGTGAAATGGTTGGATGTTCAGAGTAATACTCTGAGCCCCACAAGCCTTTTTCTTCACCACTCACCGTCATAAATAAAACACTTCTGCGCGGGCCCCTGCCCTCAGCTTTTGCTTTTGCAAAAGCTGAGGCAATTTCAAGTATCCCTACCGTACCCGATCCATCATCGTCAGCTCCATAATAAATTACATCACCTCTTTTTCCAAGATGATCATAGTGAGCTGACAATACAAGCCATTCATCTTTTTTGTCAGTTCCTTCCACGTAGCCGAGAACGTTAGTACTTTCGAGTTTTGAGACCTGCTTCCTGAAAACCAGTTCAGTTTCAGCTTTTAACACTGATGGAGTGGTTTTTTCAGTTTTTGCTTTTTGTTTCATTGCACTCCATCCGGCACCTGCAATCAGCTCTGCTGTTTTATCGGAAATGATATAGGTATTTGGTGCCTGGGCAGCTTTGAAAAGATTCACAGACATGCTGGTATTGTTTAAGCCGGGTTTTCGTGGAAAACCGGAGCCCAAAATCAAAACAGCCGCTGCTCCCTTACTTCTTGCATTCATCACTTTACCATAGGTGCCGGCCGGCGACATCATTCCCTGTCTTGCAGGTTTATATCCTGTTGGAATACCTTCCAGAATCAATACAGCTTTTCCTTTCACGTCAGCAGTTCCGTAATCATCCCAGGCCGAATCTACAATGCCATATCCCACGAAAACCACTTCAGAAAAATATTGTTCAGCCGTGCTGTTGATCTGAACAATGGGTTGAAAGTCCTGGAACATTTCAAGATCTGTTCCATTCACGGCTATTTTTGAACCTATTAATGAATCTTTATAAACGGGAAATCCCAACTGATAATTACCGTTGTTTCCGGGTTGCAGTCCCATTGCTTTAAATTGAGACTCAATGTATGCAGCTGCTTTACGCTGTCCTTCTGTTGCGGTTTCCCGACCTTCCATTTCAGGACCAGCGATTATATATAATTGTTTCTTAAGGTCGGCTTCGGTTATTGTGGCTGCATAGGGTTTGGGATTTACTGGTTTCTTCTGTGCGTATGCCGTAATGCTCCCGGCGAGTGCCAGGAATAGAAAAGTTTTTTTCATGTATGATCTGGGTTTATTCTAAAAAGAGACGCAAACTTATACGCAAAATATAAGTCGTCCAATTTAAATCCACCAGTGGCGGGAGGGTTTATCAGGCGCAGGTAATCTTACCGACCCTCTGAGAGTGGCGACCACCCTGAAAATCAGTTTCTATAAACTTGTCGATCATTTGTTTAGAAAGATCCACAGAAACATAGCGGGCAGGGATACAGAGCACATTTGCATTATTGTGTTCGCGGGCCAGCTGGGCGATTGGCACATTCCAGCAGATGGCTGCACGGATTTCCTGGTGTTTATTGGCGGTGATAGCAACACCGTTTGCAGAGCCACAAAGCAGTATTCCAAAACTGCAATTGCCGTTTTCAACTGCTGTTGCAACGGCATGTGCGAAGTCGGGATAATCAACAGAATCCCTCGAGTTGGTTCCAAAATCCTGAACATTAAGACCTTCTTCATGCAGGTATTTTACCAGCTCTTCTTTATAATCAAATCCTGCATGATCACATCCGATCGCTATCGGCATAAATAAATTGAAGGATGTATGTATGCTGTGCATTGGGAATGATTTTATCAGACAAAGCTAGATAAAACAGCGATGAGGACTCCGGAACTTAACAGATTTTTATTCCCATTCGTGGAAAAGATTTTATCACCGGCTGGAAAAAATTATCAGCTCCATTCAGCCATTTTTTTGGCCTCTTTTTTAACCACCCGCGCTGAAATCATAATCGAGATCTCGTAGAGCAAAACAAGTGGTATAACAACTACCAGCTGACTTCCCCAATCGGGTGAAGGGGTGATCACAGCGGCTATGATCAGTAAGACCACATAAGCATATTTGCGGTAGGTGCGCAGGAAATTAGGGGTAATGATTCCCATTTTTGACAATACCCAGGAGGCCATAGGGAGTTCAAATGCCAGACCAGCACCCAGGGTAATATCGATCAGTGTATCAAGATAATCTGAAAGAGTAGGTCGGTAATCAAGCATCCCGACATTTCCAAGAGTGTAATTTGCAAGAAAGTTGAAGGTGAATGGCGCCATAAGAAAATAACCAAATGCAGCGCCCAGAAAGAAAAACAGGCTCACCCAGAAAATGACCCCGCGGGTGTATTTCAATTCATTCTGTTTGAGTGCCGGCTTTACAAATCTCCAGACTTCATAAACCAGATATGGAACTGCAATAATCAATGCACCAACAAAAGCTATGCTGATGCTGGACATAAATGTGCCGCTTACACTGGTAACCTGCAGGCTCATTTTTATCGGAGGCATACAAAGCGATTCACCCATACGAAGCAAATGGCTTAAGGAACAAAGCGCGCGGTATGAAATAAAGTCATTACGGGTAGGACCCATAATAACATTTGCAAAAATGGGATCGATAAAAACAAAAATCAGAACAGCTGCGACCATTACGAAAATCAGCGCCCTTACGATATGCCAGCGCAGAGCCTCAAGATGATCAATAAAGCTCATTTCTGCTTCATCCTCAACCGCTTTGCCACGTATACGTTGGAAAAATGACTTTCTATCGGAAACTTTATCTGCCAGAAAGGTAAATTTTGATCGCCAAAGTTAACACTTGCTGCCTTATCCGGTGGAGGCAGCTGAAGGATTAATCTTTTGCTGTTGTTAAATCTTAAGAATCAGAACACGGATATTTAAATTCAGTTATTTGAGGATCTTCATTTTAACGGTTTCGATCCTTGTTTCGCTGACATTCAAAACTTCAAATTCATACTTACCAATAAAAATCCTCTCCCTTTGCCTTGGGATGGTTTCATGCTGATTGATGATATAGCCTGATAGTGTTTCTGTTTCAGTTACAGGAAAACCAAATTCATATTTTTCATTCAGATAATCCAGTTCAAGCCGGCCTGAAAAAATATACTCACCATCAGCTATTTGTTTTTCAACAAATTCCTCAACATCATATTCATCTTTTATCTCCCCGAATATTTCTTCCAGCAGGTCTTCCATAGTAATTATACCGGATGTACCCCCAAATTCATCAACCACCCATGCAATACTTTTTCTTTCACGTGTGAATTTATTGATCAGATCAGTGGCACTCATACTCTCCGGAACCGCGGGTATAGGTAGTAATATCGACTGTATATCCTGAGGATTTTTAAATAAACCCAATTGGTGTACATACCCGGAAATATTATCAATATTATTATCGTAGACTACCAGTTTGCTGAGCTTTGTTTCAATAAATTTCTTTTTCAATTCATCTACAGGGGTACGGATATCGACTGCTTCCACTTCTTTACGTGGCACCAGGCACTGCCTGATCCTGATATTCGGAAGAGAAAGCGCCGCCTCAAATAATTCGGTATTCAGTTCGGCATTTTCTTCAGAATGTTCTCTCGACTGCTGAATAAACTGTTCCAGGTCCACCCGGTTAAATGCATCTTTTTCATCATGAAGCCTGATATTAAACAGGTATTTTAATACCCACTCGGAGATAGATACGAAAATGGAAGCAATCGGGTATAACATCCCATAAAAAAAATTCACGATCGGCGCGAAAAACAGAAGCAGTGTATCATTTTTCGCCCTGAAAACCGCCCTGAAAAAAAATAATAATATCAGCGTAAATGCTGTCGCCACCACTGTTTCAAAAATGATCCTGATCAGTTGAAGATAGGAGGCCAGGTCTTCTGCGATCCTGTGCTCAGCCCATTCCCAGGCACTGATCAGAATTTCCCCGATCAGCAGCCCGTAAATAACCAGACTGATGATCAGCCCAACCATTGTTGTACCGATAAATTTGGCCGGAGAGTCCATAAATTCTGATAAAATCCGGCCGCTCCTGAGTCCCTGTTTCTTTTTTAATTCAATCGGAAGTTTATTGGCTGAAACAAATGCCACTTCGATGCCGGAAAAAAATCCGACAAGTAAAAAAGCGATAATAATCCCGATCAGAATGATAAGCTCCATATCAACAAATATAATCATTCACCGGGCAGCGCTTCAGGCAGTTTCCCCCGGAGAATTACGTGTTTATTCATTCAGAAATTCAATAATTTTTCCCTGCGCCTCTTTACATGCACGGGTTAATTCATCATTCAGAATAGCAAAATTGAAATGCTCCTTAAATGAAAGTTCATATGAAGCTTTACTAACCCTGGCTTCAATTGATTCAGCACTTTCCGTGCCTCTTGACGTCAACCTTTCCCTGAGAACGGAAACAGAAGGTGGCTCAATAAAAATGGTAAGGCTATCCTCAGGAAATTGCTGCATAACATGAATTGCACCTTTTACATCGATATCCAGCAACGGGACTTTGCCCTGCTTCCAGATCCTTTCCAATTCCGATTTCAGTGTTCCATAATATTTCCCCTCGTACACCATTTCCCATTCTATAAATGCATTTTCCTGGATATTCTGGCGAAAGCTTTCAGGGCTCAGGAAAAAATAGTCAACGCCATTCTTTTCATAGGTACGTGCATTGCGTGTAGTAGCTGAAACCGAAAATGCAAGTTTATCAGGCATTTCAGAAAGCAGATGCCTTGTAATAGAAGTTTTTCCCGCACCTGACGGTGCGGTTATTATGATAATTTTATTTTGATGACTAGCCATTGGTGATTTCAGCTGGTATTAACTGGCAGGGAATCCCTTTCTGCTATTATCCATTAATGCGTTTAATATTTGCGCCAAGGTCGGTAAGTCTTTTATCTATATATTGATAACCGCGGTCAATCTGCTCAATATTCTGAATCACACTTTTACCTTCCGCACTGAGAGCGGCAATGAGCAATGCTACTCCTGCCCTTATATCCGGGCTGCTCATTGTTATTCCCCTTAACTGCAGCTCACGTTCAAGGCCTATTACAGCAGCACGATGGGGATCGCATAAAATAATTCTTGCACCCATATCAAGTAGTTTGTCAACAAAGAAAAGCCGGCTTTCAAACATCTTCTGGTGAATAAGCACACTTCCTTTTGCCTGAGTAGCTACTACAAGAACAATACTGAGCAGGTCTGGTGTGAATCCCGGCCAGGGATGATCATAAATGGTCAGGACTGATCCGTCCAGAAATGTTTTTATTTCGTAAAGATCCTGTTGCGGAATATAAATATCATCACCACGGAATTCCATTTGAATTCCCAGCTGGCCGAATTTCTCCGGAATCACACCAAGATGCTCTATTCCTGCATTCCTGATTGTGATTTCACTACGCGTCATAGCTGCCAGGCCGATAAAAGATCCCACTTCGATCATATCGGGTAACATATGATGAACAGTTCCGCCGAGTGAACTCACTCCTTCAACAGAAATCAGGTTGGAACCCAGTCCGGTGATTTTTGCACCCATCCGGTTGAGCATACGGCAAAGCTGTTGTATATACGGCTCGCAGGCTGCATTATAGATTGTTGTAACACCTTCAGCCATTACAGCTGCCAGAATAATATTGGCAGTACCTGTTACTGATGGTTCATCGAGCAGGAGATTTGCTCCTTTTAGTTTTGAAGCTTCAAGATGAAAAAACCCATCATCTGAATCGTAGGTGAATCTGACGCCAAGCTTCTCAAATCCGATGATATGTGTATCCAGTCTTCTGCGACCAATCTTGTCGCCACCTGGTTTTGGAATAAAAGCTTTTCTGAACCTGGCTAGGAGCGGACCCGCGATCATAACGGAGCCGCGTAATCGCCCGCTTTTTTTCATGAAGGTTTCACTTCGCAGATAATCGATATTGATATCATCCGCTTTAAAAGTGCAGGTATGCCTGTCAGGCCGTTGAATTTTAACACCAAGGTCGCTGAGTAATTCTATCAGGAGATTTACATCCAGAATATCAGGAATATTGCCAACAGTGACTTCCTCGGAAGTCAGCAGTACTGCACTGATGATCTGCAGGGCTTCGTTTTTGGCACCCTGCGGGGTAATTTCCCCCTTCAGCCTTTTACCGCCGTAAACTTCAAATGACTGCATGTTGTAAATACCGGGGAAACCGAATCAGGTTACTTGAATCTTTTCTTTCCGAATTTCTGCTGGGGACGACCGCCTTTATTGCCATTATTGTTGTTGCGCATCCCGCCTCCGCCATTGCCGCCTCCGCTGCGTTGCTGGAAATTACCCTTTGGTCTTTTGGTGAAACGTTCATCACGTTCGCGATAAGCTTTTACAAAAGGAGTATTTGTAAATTCAAGCTGACCATCTGTAATGGAATTCAACTCCTGGCGGATAGCATCGTCATGTACGAGTTCCTTATGCCAGTTATTGTACGC
>JAATGW010000224.1 GCA_015654495.1 Chitinophagales bacterium | reverse complement strand
GTCCTTGTCATGAAAAACATCTTTGGTTCCCATATTGATCATGGGTTCAATTGCGATTACAGTACCTTCCTTCATTTTCACACCGGATCCTTTTTTTCCATAGTTGGGTACCTGGGGATCTTCATGAAGTTTTCGTCCCAGGCCATGGCCGACCAGTTCACGCACTACGCCGTATCCGAACTTTTTTTCAGTATGTTCAAATACGGCTGCAGAGATATCGCCGACACGGTTACCCGCAACCGCTTTCTCAATTCCTTTGTAAAGAGATTCTTTTGTGATCCGCAGAAGGTTTTTTACCTCTTCTGTTATTTCACCAATCGCAAAAGTGTAGGCGCTGTCACCATGAAATCCATTTTTGAAAACTCCTACATCAACTGAAATAATATCTCCGGACTTTAAAGGTTCGTTGGTTGGAAAGCCGTGAACGACAGCGTCATTCACCGAAATACATGTGGCAAAAGGAAAGCCGTAGAGGTTTTTAAAAGAAGGGATGGCGTTATTATCGCGGATATACTGTTCCGTAAAAGCATCTACCTGAAGCGTGGTGAGACCAGGCTTCAGGTAGCGCGCAACTTCGCTTAAAGCCGAACTCACAAGCAATGCACTTTCGCGCATGAGTTCAACTTCAGCATTCGTTTTTATGTAAATCATTTTTAAATCGACGACGTGGCAGGCTGTCTTCCCTGGATGCGGCCACTGTTCATGAGCCCATCGTACTGACGCATCAACAGATGTGTTTCAATCTGCTGAAGAGTATCCAGCACAACACCAACCATGATCAGTAATGAAGTTCCACCAAAGAAAGAAGCAAAGGATTGAGTAACCCCCAACTGCTGGGCCATACCAGGTAAAATACCAACCAGTGCCAGGAATACTGCGCCCGGAAGCGTGATCCGGTCCATCACCTGACCTATATAGTCCGCAGTTGGCTGACCAGGCTTAACACCAGGAATAAAACCATTACTCTGCTTGAGGTTATCCGACATTTGTTTGGGATTAAAAATCAAGGCAGTATAAAGAAAAGTAAATGCGATTACCATTACGGCATAAATCAGCATATACCAGGGATTACTGGGGTCATTAAAAATACGCGCAAGTCCTTTCCCGGTTTCAAAACTCGTGAATGAAAACAAAGTTGGCAGGAACATAATTGCCTGGGCAAAGATGATCGGCATTACCCCAGATGCATTCACTTTCAGCGGCAGGAATTGCCTTGCACCTGTGAACTGACTATTACCGACAATCTGTTTCGCATAGTTGATCGGAATCTTACGAACTCCCTGAACCAATATAATCAGACCAAGAATAATCACGATCAGGAAAGCAACTTCAATCAGAAATAGTAACAGACCACCGCCGCCGCGTGTTTGCTTGGCATAAAATTCACCAAGAAAAGATTGCGGGAGGCGGGCAAGGATACCAATCATAATGATGATGGAAGTACCATTACCCAAACCTTTATCCTGGATTTTTTCGCCCAGCCACATTACGAACAGGGTACCTGCAGTTAATGTGATCACAGTTGAAATCCAGAAATATGCCTGGTAAGATTCTATAAGCGCCTCTTTATTTACACCGCGCAGATAAGCTACATATGCGGCTGCCTGCAGAACGGTAACGCCTGCTGTAAGATACCTTGTCCACTGATTAATCTTCTTTCTTCCGCTATCGCCTTCCTTCTGAAGCTTCTGCATCTGAGGAACAAGAATTGTCATCAGCTGCATGAAAATGGAAGCAGAGATATAGGGCATGATACCAAGAGCAAAAATGGAAGCATTGCTGAAAGATCCACCGGCGAATGTATCAAACAAACCGAGTATCCCTTGCTTGGCACCGGAAAGATTTAAGTTATTCGGATCGATACCCGGGAGCACGATATGGGCACCGAAACGATATACAAATATCAGGAGCAGCGTAATCAGAATCTTACTCCGCAGCTCATCTATACTCCAGATATTTTTGAGTGTTTGGATGAATTTCTTCACAACCTATAGTTTAGTTGGGCCTGTTAAAACGAAAAAGACGCATAGTATATGCGTCGGGCAAATATCGGAATTTATTTCAGTATCTCAATTGTTCCACCTGAAGCTTCAATGGCTTCCCTGGCTTTTCCACTAGCTGCATGTACTTTAAACCCTAGTTTTGAAGTGATTGCCCCGTTTGCAAGAATCTTAATTTTATCGGTACGGCTGATCAAACCATTGTCATACAGGACCTCAGGAGAAAAATCGGTGATGCCGTATTTTTCGTTGATCGCCTCGATCTGACCAAGGTTAAACACTTTATACTCAATACGGGCATTATTTTTAAATCCACGCTTAGGGATACGGCGCTGAATAGGCATCTGACCACCTTCGTGACCAATTTTACGCTGGTAGCCGGTACGTGCCTGCTGACCTTTGTTACCTTTTGTTGAAGTACCACCTTTACCGGAAGCTTCACCACGTCCTAACCTTTTTTCTTTTTTTGTTGCGCCTTTAGCCGGCCTTAACGAATGGAGTTTCATTTGTTTGTTTTTTTACTCAACGCAGCTTCCCTGAAAACTGCTCGCATCTTTAAATTTCTTTGTAATTCTATGCAGGGAAAAGAATTACAGTTCGATAACCTTAACCAGGTGATCTACCTTTCTTACCATTCCCAGAATCTGGGCAGTAGCATCAACTTCCACAGTAGCATTTATCTTTTTCAGTCCCAGTGCCGCCATTGTTCTTTTCTGACGTTCAGGCCTGTCGATAACGCTTTTTACCTGGGTGATTTTAATCTTTTTCATGATTCGATCCTTATAAGTCTCTAAGAGATGATCAATAATTATTTATTCCACAAAACCAGAACGGATTAACCGTTGAAAACTTTCTTCAGCGAAAGACCGCGTGTTTTAGAAACATGAATCGGTTCCCTGAGCATTCCAAAGCTTTGAATGTAGCTTTTACCACGTTGTGCGGATTAGCAGAACCCAGTGATTTTGCCAGAACGTCTGTAACTCCTGCGCTTTCAAGAACTGAACGCATGCTGCCTCCTGCGATCACACCGGTACCATGAGCGGCCGGTTTGATCAAAACTTTGGCTGCACCTTCTTTTGCGAACTGATCATGCGGAATTGTTCCTTTCATAACCGGAACCTTTATCAGGTTCTTTTTCGCATCTTCAATTCCTTTGGTAATCGCTTCCTGAACTTCCTTTGCCTTACCCAGACCGTGACCAACAACGCCGTTTTCATTTCCTACAACCACCAGGGCAGAAAAGCTGAAAGCACGACCACCTTTTGTTGTCTTTACAACGCGGTTAATTGCTACCACTTTTTCTTTTAATTCAAGGTCGCCAGCTTTTACCTTACTGAAATTAACTTTTGACATTTATTCTCTATTAAAATGTTTATTCAAATGGAATCAGAACTTCAGGCCGCCTTCACGTGCGCCATCTGCAACTGCTTTGACACGCCCATGATACAGGTATCCTGAACGATCGAAAACGCAATTGGTAACACCCAGTTCAGTTGCCTTGCGGGCAATTGCCTGACCAACGAGTTTGCTTTTTTCAGTTTTATTAACTTTCTGTGCAACAACATCTTTTTCTTTGGAAGAAGCAGCAGCAATGGTTACACCACTTACATCATCAATCAGTTGTGCATAGATTTCCGTATTACTTCTGAATACAGTAAGCCTCGGCCTGGTGTTTACGCCTGAAATCTTTCTGCGTACACTCAGCTGTATTTTTTTCCTTCTTTCCGTTTTAGCGTGCATAATTCACTATTTGAGACCCTGATTCTGCCAGGATTATTTCATTTTGATAACTAGCTCATCTTAGGTTTAACGTTGAACGTTAAACGTATTACTTACCAGCAGCTTTACCAGCTTTTCTTCTGATAAATTCACCTTTGTATTTAACACCTTTTCCTTTGTATGGTTCAGGTTTGCGGAGGCCGCGGATTTTTGCTGCAACCTGTCCCAGCAACTGAATATCCGAACCCTCGAGGAATACCCTTGGGTTATCTCCTTTTTCAGTTGTGGTAGTAACTTTCAGTTCCTTTGGAATTTCAAAAATAATATTGTGTGAATATCCCAGAGAAAGATCCAGCAACTGCCCCTGATTAGAAGCTTTATAACCCACACCCACCAGCTCAAGTTCTTTCTTGAAACCATCCGTTACACCTTTAACCATATTACCAAGCAATGCGCGGTATAAACCATGCAATGCGCGATGGCGGATCTGATCTGTAGGGCGGTTGAGTACAACCAGATTTTCCTGGACATCGATAGTTATATCACGATCAACGGCCTGTTTCAGTTCACCTTTTGGGCCTTTAACTGTGATCACATTATCTTTTCCCAATGTTACCGTAACCCCTTTAGGAATTTCAACCGGCTTCTTACCTATACGAGACATAAGTACTGTTTTGAATTTTTAATAAATACTGAACATATAAGACTTCAGGTGGTTTCAGTTCCGTATAGAAAACTTAGTGCGCGACCTTTGTCGTTTTATCCGGATAATGTTCAAATCCGGCAGTCATCTGCTAATAAACATAACACAAAACCTCTCCGCCAACGTTCTGCTGTTTAGCATCTTTATCTGTCATTACTCCTTTTGAAGTAGAAATGATTGCAACGCCGAGACCATTTTTCACACGTACAAACTCAGCAGGTTTTGCGTACTGGCGCAGACCCGGGCGACTGATTCTTTCCAGCGTTTTGATAGCCGGTTCCTTTGTCGTGGGATCATATTTAAGTGCAATTTTGATCACACCCTGTTTGCTGTCATCCTCAAATTTGTATTTCAGAATATACCCCTGGCTGTACAGGATTTCGGTCATGCGCTTTTTTAGGTTGGAAGCCGGAATTTCCACAATCCGGTGACCTGCCATCTGAGCATTGCGAATTCTTGTCAGGAAATCTGCTATAGGATCTGTTGTCATATTTTATACCCTCCTTATTTTCTCCTTTCTCTCCGCCCTGGCGGAAAGAGGTAGAAACGTATTTCGGTTCTTTTTGCTTTGAATACTATGTTTACTCGGGCCGGTAAATTTTACCAGCTTGCTTTTTTCACACCCGGGATCTTACCTGAGAGTGCCATTTCACGGAACGTTACCCTGGATAATCCGAAATAACGCATATATCCTTTAGGACGTCCGGTAAGCTGGCACCTGTTCTTCAGGCGAACCTTCGAGGAATTCTTTGGAAGTGCATCCAGTGCGCTCCAGTCACCTGCTGCTTTTAAAGCCGCACGTTTCTCAGCATACCGGGCTACCATTTTTTCCCTCTTTCTTTGTCTGGCTTTTACTGATTCTTTTGCCATATTGATTGTCTAGCTGTACACCTGCAGTCAAACCACAGTTGTAGGTTATGAATATTAATCTTTTTTAGTATTCCTGAACGGCATACCAAGTTCTTTCAGCAATTCAAAAGCTTCCTCGTTTGTATTTGCAGTAGTTACAAATGTGATATCCATCCCTGTAATCTTGCTCACTTTATCGATATCAATCTCAGGAAAAATAATCTGTTCGGTTATGCCTAATGTATAGTTACCGCGGCCGTCAAATGATTTTTCGTTGATCCCTTTAAAATCACGAACCCTGGGAAGCGCTGACGCAATTAAGCGATCCAGGAACTCATACATCTTTTCGCCACGAAGTGTTACCCTTGCGCCGATAGGCATATTTTTACGCAACTTGAAATTCGAAATATCTTTTTTCGACATGGTTGCCACGGCTTTCTGACCAGTAATGGTACTCATTTCATCCAGCGCAACATCAACCAGTTTCTTGTCAGCTACAGCACCGTTAACACCACGGTTAAGGCTGATTTTCTCAAGCTTTGGCACCTGCATGATGCTTTTATATTCAAACTTTTTCATCAGTGCAGGAATTACCTCTTTCTGGTATTTCGTCTGCAGTCTCGGTGTATATTTCAGTGTGTCCATTATTTGATCACCTCCCCGGATTTTTTAGAAATTCTTACTAGTTTACCGCCTTCCCGGCTACGTTTTACTTTGGTTGGTTCACCTTTCTTTGCATCCCACAGCATTACATTACTGATATGGATAGCCGCTTCCTTCTTCACCAGTCCCCCCTTGGTATTCTGCGCCGAAGGTTTTGTATGGCGCGTAATAATATTGGCACCTTCCACCAGCACACGTTCCTTTTCAGGAATCACTTCCAGAACTTTTCTCGGCTTATATACGACTTTACCATTGTCGTCTTTCTTCGGCCTTGATTCTCCTGAAATCACAATGACCAGGTCGCCTTTTTTAATATTGAACTTCGGTTTAAATCTGTTGCTCATTTTCTTATGCTTTATCTCCTGTAAGAGAAATTTGTCTTTGGATAACTGCTCCGCTTTTCTTACAACACTTCAGGGGCCAGAGAAATAATTTTCATATACCCTTTATCTCTCAATTCGCGGGCAACCGGGCCGAAGATGCGTGTACCTCTCGGCTCATCTGCCTGGTTCAGCAGCACAACCGCATTATCGTCAAACCGGATATAAGATCCGTCTTTACGACGCAGTTTGTTCTTGGTACGAACAATAACAGCTTTTGTAACTGTTCCTTTTTTGATACCGCCGGCAGGGATCGCGTCCTTAACAGTCACAACTATCTTATCCCCGATTTTCGCGTATTCCTGACCGCTGTTTCCCAGTACACGGATGCAGAGAACTTCTTTCGCGCCGCTGTTATCCGCTACATTTAATCTGGATTCCTGTTGAATCATCTTATTTCGTTTGAGCCGGCGCCGTAGCGCCAGGCAGTGAATACTTTATCTTGGCAACAGTTAGGTATACCCGCACTGTCAGAAAAAAACTATTTTGCTTTTTCAATCACTTCAACCAGCAGCCAGCGTTTGGTTTTGCTGAGCGGACGGGTTTCCATGATTTTTACAACATCGCCTGTTTTTGCCTCACTCTTCTCGTCATGCGCATGAAACTTTGTTGTCTTTTTCACGAACTTTCCGTAGATCGGGTGTTTTACTTTTCTTTCTACAGCAACCGTAATGGTTTTAGTCATCTTGTCGCTGCGGACAACACCCGTTTTCGTTTTCCTGATTTTTCTTTCTACAGCCATTTTTTAGCTTTTCTTGATCGGCCCTAAGGCTTTTCTGTTATGATTATACCTGACGATTGCTGCCAGGCATTCGTTTATGCTTCTGCTTTCTTTTTCTGCAATTCTGTTTTCAATCTTGCGATTTCCCTGCGCAGGATCCGGATGCTTTGCGGATTTTCCAGCGGAGAAATTCCATGAGCGAACTTCAGCTTTTTGATACGCAACTCATCTTCCTTAATCCTGGCTGCAAGGTCATTCACATTCATTCCATTCAGGCTCTTCAGGAAATCTATCTTCTTTGACATGATATCTTGATTTTAACTTGGGCTGATAAATTAGGATGCAGCATAATCCCTGCGTGTCACAAATTTTGTTTTAATCGGAAGCTTTGCGGCTGCCAGTTCCATAGCTTCTTTGGCTACAGCAGCAGTTACACCTTCTGCTTCAAACAGAATCCTTCCTGGTTCCACAACGGCTGCCCAGAACTCCGGGTTACCTTTACCCTTACCCATCCTCACTTCCTGTGGCTTACGTGTAATTGGTTTGTCTGGAAAAATCCTGATCCAAACATTCCCCTCACGTTTCATCGCACGGGTCATTGCCTGACGTGCTGCTTCAATCTGCCTGTTCGTTAACCAGATAGGTTCAAGCGCTTTCAGTCCAAAAGAACCAAAAGATAAACTGGTGCCACGTTTTGCTACTTCGCGGATCCGGCCTTTCTGAGCCTTCCTGTGTTTTGATCTCTTCGGTTGTAACATCTTATTATGTTTCTGAATGCCTGTCCACTATCCGTTTCAAGGCAAAGTTTTAAAAGAATTAATGTCTCCTGTCCCTGCGATCACCACCACCGCCACCGCGATGATCCCTGTCGCGGCCGCCGCCACCACCTCTTCTGTCACCATCCCTTCTGTCCGGCCTGTCACCTCCAGGTGCGCCATCCCTGCGATCTCTTCTGTCGCTCACATCACTCTTACCACCAACAAAATTCGGATTCAGGTCACGTTTCGCCAGCACTTCACCTTTACATATCCACACCTTAATACCGATTTTACCATAAACTGTGAGCGCAAATACAGAAGCATAGTCAATATCCATCCTGAAAGTATGGAGAGGAACACGGCCTTGCTTGATCTCTTCAGTACGTGCAATTTCAGCACCACCCAACCTTCCGCTGATCTTCACTTTAATTCCTTCCGCACCCATGCGCAGCGTTGAAGCAATCGCCATTTTAATGGCTCTTTTATAGTTGATCCTGTTTTCGATTTGTTTTGCAATAGTGTCGCCAACAATATTCGCATCCAGTTCAGGACGGCGGATCTCAAGAATATTGATCTGCACATCTTCTTTACCAGTCAGCTTTTTCAGCTCTTCCTTGATACGGTCAACCTCACCACCACCTTTACCGATAATGATTCCGGGTTTGGAGGTATGGATAGTAACAATCAGCTTGTTGAGCGTACGTTCGATCACGATCTTTGAGATGCCGCCTTTATTGATACGGGCATTAAGATAAGTCCGGATCTTATTATCCTCAATCAGCTTGCCAGCATAATCCTTCTTATTTCCGTACCAGTTACTCTCCCATCCGCGGATGATGCCTAACCTGTTACCTATCGGATTTGTTTTCTGACCCATGTATTGTGATTTGTTATGGTTATCTTTTATTTTTTAACATCAACTGGCTTAACATCAACGATTACCGTTACATGATTGCTTCGTTTGCGCATACGGTAAGCACGACCCTGAGGAGCCGGTAACATACGTTTGATACTCCTTGCACCGTCAACAAAAATGGTTTTTACCACCAGTCCGCCCACATCTGCGCCATCGTTCTTCGCCTTCCAGTTACTCACCGCAGAAAGAACCAGCTTACGCAAAGGAGTTGCACTGTGCTGCGGGTGATGTTCCAGTAAAGCCACGGCCCTTTCGACTGTTATACCCCTTACCATATCAGCGAGTAATCGCATTTTGCGCGGAGAGGTGGGATAATTTCTCAGTTTTGCTACTGCTTCCATTTGATATCTTTTTCTAGTCCTTTTAATTGTTTCTTTAGCCTTATCAAAAGCGATTAAGCTATCTTCTTGCTCGAATGTCCTTTGAAATTCCTGGTAGGAGCAAACTCACCGAGTTTATGACCAACCATGAACTCCGTTACATACACCGGAATGAATTTGTTTCCGTTATGCACAGCAAACGTGTGTCCTACGAAATCAGGAGTGATTGTGCTCCTGCGGCTCCAGGTTTTCATTACCGTCTTTTTCGCTTTGCCTTCATTCATCGACTCCACCTTGTTTTCCAGTTTGGCCTGAACGTAGGGACCTTTTTTTATTGAACGAGCCATAGTGCTTTAAATATTTGTACTAAGAATGATTGATTATTTCGCGAGCTTTTTACCGTCTTTACGCTGAAGTATCAGTTTATCGCTGCCTTTTCCTTTGGTACGTGTTTTCAAACCTAAACCTATGGGCTGTTATCGTGCTTATCCGTAACTCAAGTCATTTCGATAAAGGTCTGTGGATCAGCGATTGACCCCGCCAAAGCACTGGCTGCCACCACATACGGGTTGCTCAGATAGATGCTGGAATCATTCGTTCCCAAGCGCCCTTTGAAGTTACGACTGCCGGTCATGATGGTGGCTTCGTTGGGTGCAGGCACACCTTGATGGTTGCCCATGCATGGC
>JAATGW010000217.1 GCA_015654495.1 Chitinophagales bacterium | reverse complement strand
GAAAACGCAGAATAACAGCCTCCTCATTCAGCGATTTCTGCATAAATTTCTGCGCACCTCTGCGCGAATGCTTCCGGTAAAACAGCGTTCCCGCTGAAAGCGCAGAAAAAAAATCTTTTACAAAATGATAGCTGCAATTGTCCGCTGAAAGCGCAGATAACAGCCTTCTCATTCAGCGATTTCTGCCGGCTAATAGGGAGACTGGCTAATGGCTCACACTAATCGCATGACCCTTTAACCCGGCTTTTTTCAAACCACCCATTATTTCATTGATTAATTCAGGAGAAAGCAGAAATGCACCGATGATAACTTCTACCTGGGAATATGCATCAGGAATTAACCTGATGAGCAGTTTTAAATTTTTCTCTGCCTCTTCCATATGATTTAAATGTGCATACAGGCATGCTTTCAGCAGGGGATCCCATAGCACATCAACCCTGTCTATTTTTTCTACCCAATGCATTGCCTGCGGATAGTCTTTGTGATAAAGAAAATAAAATACAAAGCCACCATAGAACCACCAGGGACAATATGGGTTCTGTTGCATTGATTCATTCATTAATTTATATCCTCTTTCAAATTCGCCCGCACATGTCAGCACAAATCCCATTCCGCCAACTATACCGGATGCATTAGGGTTAATCGCAATGCACTGCTCAACGGCTTTTAAGCATTCTTCCCTGTTATGGAGGAACAAACTACCCCAGGCCAGGGCCTGGTAGCCATGCTGGCAATTGGGATCGATACTCACAGCTTTCTGAGCACATTTGATTCCTTCTTCTATCGGGTTCTCAACAGTTTTATATTCCAGTACTTTATTATCAAGGTAAAGTTCTCCCAGCATTGCCCATGCCAGCGCATAGTCAGGGTCCGCTTTTACTGCTGCTTGCAGGGCCTGGATCGTCTTTTTAAAAACATCTCCTGTCCACACTTTTTGAAAATGATAATACCAGAATATGGCATCGTATGTTTCGATACTATTTCTGCTGTTGTTATGGGGTGCTTTTAAAACATCTCTGAAAATGGCTCCATAATATCCACCGATTGCTGTAAGTATACTTCGTACAATTTCATTTTGAATTTCGAAAAGACCGGAAGCTGTATTATTCCGTTCAAAGGATTTTGCCCATAGCTGCGCTCCATTTTCTGCAGAAATCAATTGCACGCGGATATAAAGATGGGTGTCGTCGTTTTGAATGCTACCCATCAACAGGTATTTTGCTCCTGTTAGTACCGATGTTTCTTTCAAATCGGTAGTAATCCCTGCGACGTGCCTGGAAGAATAGTAGGAAATAACGGAGAGGTCGTGAAACCAGGAAAGTTCAATACTCAATTGTTCGCTTAATCCATCCGCAAAAAAATCTCGGGAGGGATCCTTACTTATATTTCTGAATGGAAGTACTGCAACCGTTGGTTTTGTTCTGGGGAGGGGGTAGTCCTGCTGCTGTTCCTGTTGTTCCTGAAAAAAAGGAATATAACTGCCTTTGGGAATTTCAATAAAAATCGGATCCTTCTTTCCCAGCTCATAATAATATTCTTTCAGAGCCCTTCTCAACCGGCCGGCATGAATCCTGACAATGGAATCCAACTGAGGATTAAAATCACTGCTGCGTGATAACACATTTATACCTATGATATATTCCTTGAGTTCGAGTTGTTTTCCGGAGAGGGTTTCATCAATTATAAAATCCAAAAACCTTGATAGGATCCTGGAACTTTTAAACGCTGGTGAAGAGAGAATGCGGTTAACCTGCTCTTTGATCTTACTGTCCGGCCATTGCCCGTTAATCCCCATAGGTATTATTCTAAATCAGATAGGAAAAATACATTATTTAAAGGAAGACTATTGATATTAATCAATGAACGGATCCGGCAAACCAGGGGCTGCATTCACCGTATTTAACCGTGAAACACTTATTTGGTATTTGCAGGAAGTTTAACATTGTATTATAATCATAATAAATATGAGGAAAGCGCTGGATCATGTTCTGGGCATATTACCCGACCGGAGCGCTAAAATTATAGAATTATATAACAGGGATGAGGATTTCAGGATATTATGCGAAGACTATCTGGCTACCACGCAGGCACTGGAAGAAACCCGCAAAAATGTAATTAAAGACAAAGAGATTGAAAATGAATTTTTAGAAGTTCACCTGGAATTGGAAAAGGAGATTAATCATTTACTAAGAGTTCAGTGATAAGTCAACCAGGCAACATGTCCATCGTCCAGACTTAAAATGCATTATCCGGGTTGAAATAACTGAAAAGATCGGTTACCCTTAATAGTATACCTTTCATCTTTTAAACATGTATAACCAGCCTATTATGAATCAGTTTAAAAAAATTACCTGCCTGGGGTTTATGGCGGTAACATTTCTTATTGCCTGCAATAATCAACAAACAGCTGTTCCAAAAGAAACGGACTCATCCCCGGTAACTGCAGGTGAAATGGATCGCACATCATTGCCGATTAAAGAACCTGCCCGGCAACTTTATAAAGAGCTTAATGCAGTCAATGCAAAAGCGCCCGCCAGGTTTGATGTAAAAGCACCTGAAGGTGCACCCAATGTGCTTGTTGTACTTATTGATGATATTGGTTTTGGGGCCTCGGCTGCATTTGGCGGACCGATCCAAATGCCGACCCTGGATAAACTCGCAGCAAACGGACTAAAATACAATCGTTTTCATACGACTGCACTTTGTTCTCCTACCCGTGTGGCATTGCTTACAGGTTATAATCACCACAGCAACAATGCAGGTTCTATCATGGAAACAGGAACTGCATTTCCTGGTAATACAGGTGTTCGTCCGCAATCCATTACGCCGATGGCAGAAGTTCTTCGTCAGAATGGATTCAGTACAGCTGCATTCGGAAAATACCATGAAACTCCTCCATGGGAAATTTCTGTATCAGGTTCACTGGACCGCTGGCCTACACATTCAGGCTTTGATAAATTTTATGGATTTATCGGGGGTGAAACCAATCAGTGGTCTCCATTGGTATACGATGGAACTACGCAGGTGGAACAATCCAAAGATCCGAATTACCACTTCACTACCGATATGACAAACAATGCTATCAGCTGGGTTCGTTTCCAGCAGGCACTGACACCCGAAAAACCATTCTTCATGTATTTCGCAACCGGCGCCTGCCATGCGCCACATCATGCACCAAAAGAATGGATCGATAAATACAAAGGAAAATTTGATGCGGGCTGGGATAAATTAAGAGAAGAAACGCTGGCCAGACAAAAGCAACTCGGACTTGTGCCTCAGAATGTAAAACTGGCAACCAAACCTACAGATATCAAAGACTGGGATAAACTGACTAATGACGAAAGAAGGCTTTTTGCTCACCAGATGGAGACCTATGCAGGATTTGCGGAACATACGGATAATGAAGTGGGCCGTTTGGTTTCAGCTATCGAAGATCTTGGCGAACTGGATAATACCCTGATTCTTTATGTGGTTGGCGACAATGGTGCCAGCGCCGAAGGTCAGATGAACGGCATGTTCAATGAAATGACTTATTTCAATGGGGTTCCCGAAACGGTTCCCGATATGCTGAAGCATATTAATGAATGGGGCGGGCCCAGCACCTATCCGCATATGGCTGCCGGATGGGCAGTGGCATTGGATGCACCTTTTGCATGGACCAAACAGGTGGCTTCTGATTTCGGAGGTACCCGTAATGGTATGGTGGCACATTGGCCAAAAGGTATAAAAGCAAAAGGAGAGGTTCGCTCCCAGTTTACGCATGTAATCGATATCGCGCCTACTGTTTTCGAAGCCACTCATATTCCTGCTCCTAAAACCGTGGATGGAATCGCACAGGATCCTATAGAAGGGACCAGCTTCCTTTATAGTTTTGATGATGGTGCGGCAAAAGAAAAACATACGGTGCAGTATTTTGAAATGTTTGGCAACCGCGCGATCTACAGTGAAGGCTGGTATGCAAGAACCCTGCACAGGGCTGCCTGGAATCAGAAACCATATCAAACGCTTGAAACAGATCCGTGGGAGTTATTTAATTCAACAGAAGACTTCAGTCTTGCCACAAATGTAGCTGCACAAAATCCGGAAAAATTAAACGCACTGCAGGCGCTCTTTATGAGCGAAGCTGAAAAATACCATGTATTGCCCATTGATGACCGGCTGTTGATCAGAACAGATGCCAAAGCAGTCGGCCGGCCAACGGTGATGGACGACCGAACTTCAGTAACCTTCGGTGAAGGAATGAAAGGTATGGGCGTTGACATTTTTATCAGCACGAGGAATACTTCTTATACAATTACTGCTGATGTGGATGTTAAGGCAAATGGGAACGGCGTGCTGGTATGCCAGGGTGGAAGATTCGGCGGATTTTCATTTTATGTAAAAGGAGGCAAACCTGTTTTCACCTACAATTACCTTGGGTTGCAGAGTTTTCAGATAGCTTCAGCACAAGTACTAAAACCAGGTAAGCATACCCTAGTTTATGATTTTAAATATGATGGTGGTGGCCCTGGTAAAGGTGGCATAGGAGTAATCACCATTGATGGCACAAAAGCAGGTGAAGGTCGTATCGAAAAAACCCAGGCTGGTATTTTCTCTGTTGATGATCTTGCCGATATAGGCACCGATGAAGGAACCTGGGTTGCGAATTATGGCAGTGAAGCTAAATTCAATGGTAAGCTTAATAAAGTCACGCTTAAGACAAATAAATGAGTTTAATGCAATCACCGGAAAACATACAATACAGAAGTTTTAATTGCGATGCTTGCATGAATAGCTTTGGAGCAGTCCATCAACGTGAATTAAAATGAAATCATTATTAACAATCACGGCATTAATTGAAGGGGCTACAGGATTGGCATTGGCTTTTGTACCTTCCCTGATCGTTTCCCTTTTACTTGGTGCGGCAATTTCAGAGCGGGCTGCCCTTCTGGTGGGCAGGCTTGCGGGTGCAGCATTGATTACTATTGCAGCTGCCTGCTGGCTTTCGAGGAGTGATAGTCAGTCTCCGGCAATGGTTAAAGCCGCGCTTGTATATAATGTTCTTTCTGTAACAGTTCTTATTTATGCCGGATTGGTTGAAAAATTGTCAGGCCCTGTATTATGGCCGGCGGTTGTTCTGCATGTTGGATTGCTGGTATGGTGTTTCTCTTCGCTGACCGGGCGAGGAAGAAAAGTGATTTAAATAGAAAAGATCCGCTGTGATTGAAGGAAAACTTTAATAAGATCAAACGACAAAAGCAGGATTTCTCTAATATTTGTATTGTGGCTATTAACCATGAATTGGAGGAATATTATGATCAGGTGAAACGGGGTTATGATTTATCAATGCTTCAAATAAGAAAAACAAATTCAGATCATCATTCTCAATGAATTTTAAAAAACAAATCAACATGAAAAAGTCAGTTCTTATTATTCTAGCTTTTATTTGTTCAGCCGCGTCATTTGCGCAATCCAATAAAGAAGATGTTGCGATGATACAGGCGATGTTTGGAAAAGAAAAGAAAGCCCTGGTGAACGAGTACATGACCATACCCGATGCAAAAAAAGATGCTTTCTGGAAATTATATGATGAATATGAAGATAAACGCAAAGCCCTGGGCCAGGAAAGAATCAGCATTATAGAAGGTTACGCCAACGACTATGCGTCACTGGATGATAAAAAGGCAAGTGCACTAACTGCTAAGAAATTTTCATGGGTTGACAGGTACACTAAGTTTCAGCAGGCATACTATACAAAGTTTTCAGCTGTAATCGGTGGTTTACAGGCTTCGAAACTGATTCAACTGGAAGACTATCTTGAAAATAATATTCGTCTCTACATCCAGGAGCAGATACCTTTTATCGGCGAGCTTGATAAAACAAAAGTGGACCTCCCTGCTTCGAATAAATAATTATATTCAAAAGACAGACAATATCACGAAACACCGCTATAAAGCTGAATGAGATTCATTTCGAACTATACGAAATTCATCATTATTAAAACCAAAAAAATGAAATCAGATTTTTTCTTAAAAACAATTACCCGGTTTATTCTGCCGGTACTATTCCTGGGATTTTCTCAGACTGTTCTCGCGCAGGCACCACCTGCATTGCCTGACACTTCAAAAATGACCTATAACCAGATATCAACAGGTTTGAAATTATACGCATTCCCGGCAAAGGGACAAAGCAAACAAAAACAAAAAGAAGATGAATTTGAATGTTACAAATGGGGCATGGAGCAGTCAGGTATTGATCCATTGAACCTCCCTAAAGTTGAGGCTGCTCCCAAGCAAACCGGGCCAACCGGCGGTGCTGTGAAAGGCGCAGCAAGAGGAGCAGCAGCAGGTGTGGCGATTGGCGCTATTGCAGGTGATGCCGGCAAAGGTGCTGCCATTGGCGCTGCCGCCGGTGGCATGGCTGGCAGACGCGCAGGAAAACAAGGACAGGCGGCAGCTAACCAGCAATCGCAGGCTGATGCGGCGAATAAGGAACAGGAATTGAAAAATAGTTTTGTAAAAGCTTTTTCAGCATGCCTGGAAGGGAAGGGCTATACAATAAAATAAAAAATAAAGCAGGTTCAGCTGCTAACTGATACTGATACCCGAACACTTACAAAAAAAGAATATCACTAAAAAAATATTGACTTATGCGACAAATTATTTTCCTGCTGGCAGTATGTACCAGCCTGATTTCATGTACATCCGGAACAAATAATAATGCGAAGGCAAATCTTGAAATCGCTAAGAGATATATGAATGCAGTGGAAACAAATAATGTGGCCGAAATGGATTCGCTTCTTGCCGATAATTATACAGGCTATGGACCATCCGTTAATGATTCCACTGATAAAGAAGATGCACTCGCAAGCTGGAAATACAATGCTGAAAATCTGTATGAATCCATTAAGTATACCCGCCATCAGAATATAGCAGTAACTACTACAGAAGCTGATGAAGCGGATCCTGGCGACTGGGTTTCCAACTGGGCATACCTGACAATAAAATACAAAAACATTGAGAAGCCGGTAAACGTTTGGGTAAATGCAGCATACAAAATTGAAAACGGCAAAATTGTACGCAGCCGGACCTTTTACAATGAGGCTGATGTACTCCGCCAGTTGGGTTATGAATTTGTACCATCCGACCCTGGTCAATAAAAATTTCCTTCGGCGGAATTAAATAATAAGACAAGCGTCGTTGTTTAAACCGGAAAGCATTTTCAAATGCTTACAGGATATCTCTGTACCGGAAGAAATTTCAATCAGTTTCCGGTAAGCCATGCCAATTCAGCGTTCCGTTTGCTCTTTATCATCCGGCCTGATCGGTAAAAAAGTGTATTCACACGCATACACAAATGCAAATTTTATCAAAGCAAAAATTCAGACTTATGAAAAAGATTTTAATTCTGCTCGCCATTGTGTTTTTTTCGGTGGCGGGTAAAGCCCAGAAAGCTGGTTCTTTAACTCTTAACCTGTACGGCGGATATACTTTTAGAGACAAGGTAAACGTTGATGTTTCCTATGCAAATGTCGATGCCGGATTCCAGTATGGTGGTGGCCTTGAATATTTTTTACAAAGCACCAGCTCAATTGAAGTCAAATATTTACGAATGGACACACGTATACCTTATTATCTGGCCAATGGCACACATGTTAATATAAACAAGGATAAAGGTGCTGTACAGTATATACTCGCCGGCTACACGGGCTATTTTGGAAATTCAAGTTCAAGAGCAGTGCCTTATGCCGGTCTCGGAATGGGAGCGGGGATTATTTCCATTAAAGATGGTAACAGTGCTACCAAATTTGCATGGGATGCAAAACTTGGCGTTAAAATAAAAACCGAGTCACTGGTATCGATCAACCTGCAGGCCTATTTTCAATCCATTACATCTGCTGTAGGATCTGATTACTGGGTTTACCCAGGTGGAGCGCTGGTTGCAGTACCGGGTTATGTTTCACTTTTCCAGTTTGGTCTCGGTGCAGTTGTAAGCCTTAATTTTGGGAAGGGAAAATAACCGGAAAGAATATAACTTAAATATTGTTTGGATAGAATCTGCTCTCATCGGTTTTAATGATGGCATGAGAATGGATTCGATAAAACCCGCCAGCTTTGCAGGTTTTATCGAAGTAAATAGTGTGAAAAATAGGGCCGTTCTGAAGCCTGATATGCTGAGCAGGGCCGTCAACTATTGAAAATTCAGATTTATTATTTCAATGCAATTGAAGATCAGGAAAAAATTTAAATAGAGATTTTCATAGCTGTGTTCAGCGGATTCTAATTAATAATGTTATAAAGATTTGATTTATGAAGTTAAATCCATTGATATTGCTTGCCTGTCTTCTTTTGAGTGTGGAGGGAATTGGCCAGGTGTACACCGATAAAGTGGTTGGTAAAAAAAATGAAGAAGTCCGGGATAGTTTGAAAGCAAGCGAATACCCTTATACATTACCGATATGGGGCAAAAAAGTTACTAAACTGGGCTACGATCTTCCTTATTCCGCAGGTATCAATCTTAATTATTTCTGGCAGGAATCAGAGCTCATTCTCAATAACCTGAATGTAGGTTTTAATAACGGGCCGATGTATAATGTGGATGAAATCATCCGGTTTAACAAATCGACTGCTGCTGCAAATGCAATTAATATCAGGCCTGATATCTGGTTGTTTCCATTTTTAAATGTCTATGCCATACTAGGTAAAGCAAAAACATCTACCGAAATAAATGCAGGAGTATGGGTACCGGGAGCTGATAATAGCTGGAGTGAAGTGACCTCATTTTCAACAAAGGCCAATTTTGATGCAACCATGTTTGGTATCGGAATGACACCTACGTTTGGCGTAGGTGGCGGGTTTATTGCCATTGATATGAATATGGCCTGGACGGATGTAAGTGCGCTTGATAAACCGGTGTTTACTACAGTTATCGGCCCTAGACTGGGCAAGTCGTTTAAATTCAAAAAGCCAGAAAGGAATATAGCTGTGTGGGTCGGGGGTTTCAGGGTGTCTTTCTCTTCTGACACAAAAGGATCTATCAATCTTTCCGAAGTTGTACCCATTGACGGCTTACAGGCTAAAGTGGATGCGGGTATTGATAAAGTTGAAAACAAACAGATAGAAGTCGATAACTGGTGGGGCAGTCTTTCGTCAGCCGAGCAAAAAAATCCTGTGAATATAGCAAAGTACAATACCGCCAACAGAGCACTTGGCGCAGCAGGTAATTTTTTTAAGTCAATGGATGCGGCTTTGAATGATGGTAACGAAGCCACAGTACAATATTCCCTCGAAAAAAACCTGAAGCAGAAATGGAATTTTATTGTTGGTTCACAATTTCAACTCAATAAACATTTTATGCTTCGAATGGAATATGGATTTCTTGGAGCACGTACACAATTCCTCACAGGTATCCAGTACCGTTTTGGTTTATAATTATCCCCTGACGAATGAAAAAAGTATTATTGTTCCTCGGCTTATCATTTGCTGTTTTGAGTGGAAATTCACAGGTAATAATTTCTCTCATATTTGGCGATAAATTAAATTCCGACAAAATGGAATTTGGTTTGGATGGAGGCCTGAACTGGTCAGACCTGCATGGGAATAAGGACGCAAAAAGTCTGCTGGGATTTAATCTTGGATTTTATTTTGATATTAAACTAAAGAACCCTTCGTGGATGGTCAATACAGGGGTGATTGTAAAGTCGCCATTGGGAGCAGAAGGTTTGCCTGTTTACAGTTTAAACGACGCAGTGCTTGATAGTGCATTTGCCGGAGGTACAGTTAAAAGAAAAATCAGGTACTTCAATGTACCTGTGATGATGAAATATCAATTCAAAAATCAGATTTATATCAAGGCGGGGATTCAGCTGGGTTTGAGAGCAAAAGCATTTGATGAATTTTACAATACGGTAAAAGATAAAGAAGACCTGGAATACAGATTGAAAACCAAAGACAATTATCATCCGCTGGATGCGGGTTTTGCATTCGGATTAGGTTACCGGCTTATGAAAGGTTATGGGATGAATATCGGCGTACAATATTATTTAGGATTTGTTGACGTGGTAGTTGATGATACTTCTCCCAGCCAGTTTAACAGATCATTCTACATTACAGTAGGTATACCCATCGGCAAAGCAGCTAAGAAAAGTAAATCATAACAGGTATCTGCCAGGCTATCGCAATAGAATACATAATTGCTCTTTTATATCATTTAGTGCAATGACCTTAAAGTCGTTTTTTATACTGCTGCTATGCATCCATCTTTTCATTGATGGAATCTGTCAGACCGAATTCGACTCGTTGAAGAGAAACAGTAATCTTGATACCAGTTTTCAGCCTTCGAAGAAAGCAACATTTGTTACTGAATTTGCGGAGCTTAAAATATCCGGATTTATCCAACCTGCATTTTACTTCGACAACAATAATGTGTTTGATAATGATCTTTTCGTAACCTCTGAAATCCCGACTACAAGAATAACCGATATTAAGTTCAAACGGTTTCATATGTCGGCTAATCAAAGCCGGCTCAGTTTTGGTTTTAAATTTCCAACAGCCGGAAAAAATACGACTGCACTGATAGAAGGAGATTTCCTGTCGAGTTCAAAAGGTGCTAGTACATTCTTTCGGTTGCGACATGCCTACCTTACTTATGGTGAACTGCTGATTGGTCAGACCTGGACGAATTTTGGTGATGTAAATGCAGCACCAAATACATTGGATCTTGAGGGGCCTAATTCAATGCCTGCTTCCCGTGTAGCACAGATCCGATGGAAATGGCAAATTAAAAAGAAGCTCAGTTTGCTATTCGCGGTGGAAGAACCCAGAGCAGATTATACGCCACTGGATAGCGCCAATCCGGTAAAGTCAGCATTTCCGGAACTGGTAATAAAACCGGCATACAATTTCAAAAACGGGCACTGGACAAATTCCCTGATATATAAGACAATTATCTATACTGATAATGAATACTCATTTAAAAAGAAGATCCGCGCCTGGGGTTTCACCTCTTCAGCAAGCTTCACATTACCTGATAAAAATTCACTTAATGTATTAGGCTTGAAAAAACGGGAATTCAGTGTATTTGGTATTATAGGTAATGGTACACAAGGTGCGGTAAATGATTTTGGAGGTCTGGGCTATGAAGCTTTTCCCAAAGACAGTGTAACACTCGACGGTCTTTTATATTATGGTGGGTATGTTTCTTACAGCTTTGTATTCAGGAAAAGATGGTCTTCAACTTATGTCTACAGCTATCTCCACCAGGAAAAACCGCAATCAACCAATTTCATTTTCAAAAAAAGCCATTACTTCTCAGCTAATGCGGTTTATGCTATCAATAAATATTTCACTGTAGGTACGGAAATACTCTATGGTATTAAAACGAATTACGACGATACGAAGGGCTCCGCATTGCGACTGCTGTGCTTAGTGAGGTTATTATTTTAAAAGCTCCTACTGTTAATAAAATTAAACAGATATGCGAATAGTAATTTGATTCAATTACAAAAACCTGAAAATTATCTTATTCCTTGTACCGTTAATCATCCTGAATTCTGCATTAACTGCACAGACATCACCTGATTCACTGCAGCAGCAGGAAGGCGGCGCGGCGGCAGATGATCCGTCACAGTTTTTTACCCGCATCGAACTCTTTAATGAATTGTAACATTATAACAGTGGCTTCTATTTTAATCAAACAGTATTACGCAACACGGTGAAGATCGGAAAGCGTTTTACAACGCGGCTTGATATTCCTTTTATCTACAATTCATTAACCAGTTCGGCAGATCACAATCATTTCGGCCTCGGTGATATTACATTTCGTTTACTGGGATATAAAATCAGCCAGGAGCCAAAATCAGCAATTACTGCATCTATAGAAATAAGTTTAAATACAGCCTCATCACCCATTCTAGGTACCGGGAAAAACCTGATTATCCCTGTAGTATCGTACAGCAGATCTTTCCCGCAAAAAAAATTAATTTTTGCCGCAGTGTTTCAACAGGCGAATGCAGTAAGTGGGGATGAAAGCAGGTCAAATGTAAGTTTCTCCAAAATCCAGGCGATCCTGGTTAAAAATCTGGTCGCAAAAGTTCTGGACCTATATCGCTCCGGAATGGTATATCGACTATGTGAAGGGAGGATTATCAATGAATCTGAAGGGCCGTGTGGTTACTTCTGCCAGCAGGAGAATGCATTTCTGGGCAACGGCGGGTGCAGGAATTTTTGGTGATTTTATCGGGCGTTATCAGTGGAGTGCAGAATTCGGAGTTCGATATTTTCTGATCAGAAGAAACACGGGAAAATAATTTTTTCATTCTTGTTTCGAAAAGGAAATTAAAAGGCAAAATAAAAGTCTTGAGTCTTAAAAATTGATTGTAAAGTTCGAAAAGAGTATAAAGAGATACGTGCAGCTAAAAAAAAGAAACCGTATTGATCTAAAACCAGCGTTTACGGTCGCCAGATATAAATATTTTTGAGTTGGAAACAATTTTCTGAGATGGCGCCACAGTTTCCAAAGAAGGCTTGAAAACTACTGAGCAATTATAAGCGTTATAAAACGGCTAACAATGCGGCTACTTACTAGGAGTTCATTGTTCGCTTAAAATTTGCCAGTATTTGTTGAGTTCTATAAAGTTTGAAAGGACTTAACAAGGATTTTACAGGAAATATTCTATTCGTATGTTGACTTTGCTGCAAATTTGGTTAAGTGCAATGTGAGTAGCGACCTACCCTAAGGAAACAACTAATTATCTGGAAATCAAACACAATATTCACAATCTGTGAATATCTTTAGTTTGAGGCCCTTTAAGGGATGTTGTAATTTTCAAATAATGTTATTAACATTTGTGTATATCATATTATCTTTGCACTCCCAAATAAGTATTATTTAACTTAAACGCACAATCAATACTGTATGTCGCAAACGTCCTCAATAAAAAAGGATGCTGGTATGGTAGAGGCCGTCCTGTTTAGCCTAAGCGACAGCGCCAAAAAGCTGATCGAGAATTATGATATTGGGCTTAAGGAACGTCTTTCGTCTGAAAAATTTAGGCCAGTCTATAGCACGATTGATGATATTCTTATAAATAAATATCATTTAGAGAATATTGATAAAATCGAGCCTCCTGATCTTAGCGATAAGTCAGAATTTTTACACGATGACGTGAGGGGGAATTTCCAGAAAGCCTCTGGAAATATTTTAAATTATCGTCAAGCAGATCTAATAGTTTTCAATGCGATTAACAAAGAGTTGCCGTAAAATGTTTGCAAGTTTACAGTTTTAAAGCCTGTTTAAATACAGGCTTTTTTTTGAAAAACAGATTTGCTATGTCCCCAGACAAAATTGATGCAAAAGAAGAAATCTTTAAGTTTTTAACAGAAACTAATACCATTTATAATCACTGCAAAAAATATTCAATTTTAATAGAGGAATTGCTTCCAAGCCATAAAGCACCTATTCATGCAGCAAATGAATTAAAAAGCTTGGTTTTTCATCTCTATAATGCGGCCCAATCAAAAAGCATTAATGACAATATAGTTGAAGCGAAAGAACATCTTTGCAGGGCATTTTATGATCTACATTCCCTTCTTGTTTCAATTTACATAGAGCAAATCAAAAACAAATTATCTGCATACAAGGATGCTACAATAGCAAATATCTTTCCCGAATACGGCAATACAATCAGGCCTATTATTAAGGACCTTCAGGTTAATCTTCAGAAACTAAGATCAAACAGAAATACAGATATAGATATGATAAATGAGAATATTGATCAGTTTCAAGAACAAATTTCTACTCTGGCAAAATTTGATGACGTAGTTGAAAGTATGAAACCTGCGATGAACGCATATGAAGAAAAAAGCTATTGGCAAGTTGTGTTAAGAGTATTAATAACTATTGTTGTTGGATTAGTGTTTTTAGGTATTGGATACTATTTAGCCGGGCTTAAAAATAATTAGCAAGAACTTCTTATTAGCGTAGCGGTGTCAGTAAACAACGAATTAAAAAAACAAAAACGAAAAAGTCTTGCATCGGCACTCAAATGGGTTGTTGGTAACTCCGCCATAGGATTGGCTCCTCTTTTGTTTTTAATCATAATTAACCCAATTTTGACTAAGTCTGATATAACAACCGCTGTAAATAAAGAAATAACGCATCTTTTAAAAGGCGGAATAATTTTATTTGTTTGCTGTGCACTTATGGGAGCAGTAATTATTGATATTCTTTTAGAAAAGATCGATTTTAAGAAACATTGGTTTTTTATCTTAAATATCTTTCCGTTCGTTTTCTTACTGACAATATGTTTTTTGTATTTATTGATGTTGCTTGGTCACGTCTCCAGTTCAATTTTCGGCTCTATATCCTTAATTTATGTACTCGTAGTCCTCCTTACCTTACTATACTGCGTACTGGGGAAATATCACCTTTATCTGAATGCTGAGCAAAAAAAACAAAATTTGGCTACCAATTAGCCCCCATAGTATTTTTACATTCTTTCTGCACTTTTCAGGTATTTCTAGAAACGTAATGCAGTTGCGTAGTGTAAGCCTCTAACCAGCCCCACGATTGTTATTTGAAAAAGATTTTGTAAGGATCTTGTGAGGTGTGGATATTCAGGTTGGAT
>JAATGW010000581.1 GCA_015654495.1 Chitinophagales bacterium | reverse complement strand
TATAGCCCAGGATTTCAATCCTGGGTACGGATACGAAGGCCGAAGGCCGAAGTTCGAAATGAAAGGCAAATACAATCCCGTGTTTTCAGTTCCGTAGGAACGGTGATTTTATAGCGCAGGATTTCAATCCTGGGTACGGATACGAAGGCCGAAGGCCGAAGTACGAAGTGAAAGGCAAATACAATTATGGTTTTCAGTTCCGTAGGAACGATGATTTTATAGCCCAGGATTTCAATCCTGGGTACGGATACGAAGGCCGAAGGCCGAAGTACGAAGGCCGAAGTACGAAGTGAAAGGCAAATACAATCCCGTGTTTTCAGTTCCGTAGGAACGGTGCAACCTATAGCGCAGGGTTTCAACCCTGGGGCCGTAGGAACGGTGAGTATTGTAGCGCAGGGCGTAAGCCCTGGGTTTCTACAATCCCGGTTATCTATCCGCCTTTATTTTTGCAATACATATTTCAAGACTTTCCCGCCAGGCAGGTATTTCAAACCCTGAAGAATGCCTGAATTTTTCTTTGCTCATTGCCGAATAAGCAGGGCGCTTTGCCGGCGTGGGATAAGCGGCTGATGGAATCGGAACAACAAGGCAGGAGGAATTGGTTATTTCTTTTATTGCAACGGCAAAATCATACCAACTGATTATTCCTTCATTACTGTAGTTATAAATTCCGGGCGGAATTGGGCTGTCAGATGAAATAATCTTAACCAGTGCCAGAGCCAGATCCGCCGCATAGGTTGGTGAACCAACCTGATCGCTTACCACACTTATTGACTCTTTTTCACTCATCAGTCTCATCATCGTTTTCACGAAATTTTTTCCAAAAGAGGAATAGACCCAGGAAGTGCGGATGATTAGCGGCGAAGGATGTTGTTGTAAGGTCTGATATTCTCCTTCCAGCTTGGAAGCGCCGTAAACGTTCAGCGGATTCACCAGGTCTGACTCACGTAAAGGCTCAACTGCAGTTCCATCAAATACATAGTCTGTGGAAATATGAATAAAGCCGGAACCGGATTTTTTTGAAGCCGCAGCAAGGTATCCGGGTGCTGCGCCATTGATGGCAAATGCAGTTTCCTTTTCCGTTTCTGCTTTATCAACCGCGGTGTATGCCGCACAATTGATACAGAAAGTCGGTTTTATTTTTTCAAAAAAATCTTCTACCGCATTTCTGTTTTCGATTGCGAGCTCTTCACGTGAAGTAAATTCAAAGCTATGCTGCGGAAATTCTCCCTCCAGTTGACGAAGTTCCATTCCCAGTTGACCGTTCGCACCTGTAACAAGAATCTTCTGATGCTTCATGGATTAAATTCAAAATTATTCCTGCAACCTGCAAAATCCGGATGCTGCCTGTCTTTATCAGAAATAATAGCTTCTATTGCAGGAATTTTCCAATCGATATTCAGAGAAGTATCGTTGTACATAATGCCCGCTTCTGATTCTTTATTGTAAATGGAATCGCATTTATATAACACTTCCGCAAAGGGGCTCAGAACTGAAAATCCGTGGGCAAATCCTTTCGGAATCAGCAATTGCATTTTGTTTTCTGCAGACAATTCTACAGTAAACACTTCCCCGTAGCCGGGTGATCCTTTCCTGAGATCCACTACCACATCGAGAATTGTTCCGTGCAGAACACGAACCAGTTTTGACTGAGCATATGGATTTAGCTGGTAATGCAACCCCCGGATCACGCCATAGGAGGATTTCGACTGGTTGTCCTGAACCCAGTGTTGCTCAATTCCATTAGCCAGAAAAGCCTGCTGATTAAAACTCTCAAAAAAATATCCGCGGGAATCCTCAAACACTTTCGGATTAATTATAAAAAGTCCTGGAAAAGGTGTTGGTCTGAAGTGCATGTGGACGAAATCCTTTTAGCGGGGAAGTTAAAGTGAATTCATTTAATAAACTTACCTCAACTCATATTGTTGCTGATAATAAGTCTGGTAAGCTCCTGATAAAATATGTTCCGACCACTCAGTATTCGCAAGGTACCAGTCGACGGTTTTTTCCAATCCCTCTTCGAATTGAAGGGTAGGTTTCCATCCCAGTTCCTGATTCAGTTTGGAAGCATCAATTGCGTAACGCTGGTCATGACCTGCCCTGTCTTTCACATAGGTGATGAGTTCAGCAGATTCACCCGGGGCACGTTTCAGCTTTTTATCCATAATCTCACAAAGCAATTTCACCAGGTCAATATTCTTCCATTCGTTAAATCCTCCGATATTATAGGTCTCTCCCGTTTTCCCCTTATGGAAAATAATATCTATTGCCCTTGCATGATCTTCAACCCACAGCCAATCACGCACATTTTCACCTTTGCCGTATACAGGCAGAGCTTTTTTCTTTATGATATTATTGATCATTAATGGAATCAGCTTTTCAGGGAAATGGTGCGAACCGTAATTGTTTGAACAGTTGGATATAACGACAGGTAAATGGTAGGTATGATAATAAGCTTTTGCAAGATGATCAGAAGCTGCTTTACTGGAAGAATAAGGAGAACGCGGGTCATATGGTGTTTCTTCTGTAAAAAAACCTGTTTCGCCGAGAGAACCATATACCTCATCAGTGCTAACATGATAAAACAGATTTCCCTTATGTTCTTTCCACTGGTGCTTTGCTGCGTTGAGCAATACGCCGGTGCCAAGCACATTTGTCTTAATAAAAGAAAGCGGATCAATGATGGAACGATCAACATGACTTTCAGCCGCGAGATGTATTACCGCATCAAATTTATAATCATCAAAAAGCGAATTGATAATGATTCATTGGTAATATCACCTTTAACAAATTCGTAGTTTGATTTTTTTTCAATGTCCCGGAGGTTTTCCAGGTTGCCGGCATAGGTCAGCAAATCGAGGTTAACGATTTTGTAATCGGGATATTTATTTACGAAAAGACGGACAACATGAGATCCGATAAATCCTGCACCCCCGGTTACCAGTATTGTCTTTTTCATCTTCGGTTACACGTTACATTATAAACTCCAATAAGCCCTGCTTCTGATCTTACCCCGATACACCCCTTTTAAATCTGCGACCAATGCTGAATTCCGGGTCATATTCACAAAATCTGCATCCGTTAATGCGAGATAGGGTTCATGCGGAATAGCAATGATCACGGCATCATAGTCTTACCCATCGTTGCGTACAAGGTTAAGACCATATTCCTCTTTCACTTCATCAGCTTCAGCAAAAGGATCTTCCACATCAACCTTTATATTGAATGACTGGATTTCCTTTACCGTATCAATAATTTTTGAATTCCTGATATCGCTCACATTCTCTTTAAAGGTAACTCCTTTCACAAGCACCTTTGCATTGTTTACATCGGGTGCGTTTCTCAATACATGCTGAATAACCTTGCGTGCTACGTTCCGGGCCATATTATCATTAATGAACCTCGATGCGGAAATTACTTTTGCATCATAGCCCATCGCCTCAGCTTTGTGAGTAAGATAATAAGGGTCCACACCTATACAATGACCGCCGACAAGGCCGGGGCTGAATTTCAAAAAATTCCATTTTGTTCCGGCGGCTTCCAGTACATCGTAGGTATTGATTTGCATCCGGTCGAAAATCATGGATAATTCATTCATCAATGCGAGATTCAGATCACGCTGGGTATTTTCAATAATTTTTGCTGCTTCAGCAACTTTAATTGAAGTGGCGCGATGAACACCGGCATCTACTACAAGCTCATACACTTTTGCAATTTCATCAAGCGACTCTGCATCGCAGCCTGATACTATCTTAACAACAGTCCGCAAAGTATTCTTCTTATCACCTGGATTAATCCGTTCAGGAGAGTAACCCAGTTTGAAATCAGTTTTATTTTTAAGTCCGGATTCCTTTTCAATTACCGGCAAACAATCCTCCTCAGTACATCCCGGATAAACTGTTGATTCGAAAACAACATAATCGCCTTCTTTCACTGCTTTTCCGATTGTTCTGGAAGCACCCAATACAGGTTTCAGATCAGGCACATTAAATTTATCAACAGGAGTGGGAACAGCAACAACGAAAAATTTTGCTTCTTTCAGTTTTGCCAGATCACTTGTAAAAACAATATCACGGTCTTTAAAATCTTCAGTTTTTACTTCTTTGCTGGGGTCAATACCATGCCGCATCAGTTCGATGCGTTTATTATTGATGTCAAAACCAATCACAGAAATCCTCTTTGCGAATTCGAGGGCAATAGGTAAGCCGACATATCCCAGTCCGATCACTGCCAGTTTAGCCTTTTTATCCAGTAAATCCTGATATATCAGCATATTATTTTAAGCTTTTAAACTCTTTGGGTTGTTTTACAAGTTCTTCAGGAGGCAGGGACTTAAAATATTCGTAGGTAATTTTTAAACCTTCGGATCTGCTCACACGAGGCTCCCATCCAAGGATTTCTCTTGCTTTGGTGATATCAGGCTGACGTTGTTTCGGATCGTCAACCGGCAAGGGTTTATAGACGATTTTTTGTTTGGTGCCTGTAAGTTTTATGATTTCCTCTGCAAAATCTTTCAATGAAATTTCACTCGGGTTACCCACATTAACGGGATATGCATAGTCGCTGAGTAATAATCTGTAAATACCTTCAACGAGATCATCCACATAGCAGAAAGACCTGGTCTGACTGCCATCACCAAACACTGTGAGATCCTCACCACGAAGTGCCTGCCCGATAAATGCAGGAAGAGCGCGGCCATCATTGAGCCGCATACGCGGACCATAAGTATTAAATATGCGTATGATGCGGGTTTCAACACCATGAAATGTGTGATAAGCCATGGTGATAGATTCCATAAATCTTTTTGCTTCGTCGTAAACACCACGCGGGCCCACAGGGTTCACATTGCCCCAGTATTCCTCTTTCTGCGGATGCACCATTGGATCTCCATACACTTCTGAAGTTGACGCTACAAGTATCCGTGCACTTTTTGCTTTGGCAAGACCAAGACAATTATGCGTACCATGTGAACCAACTTTCAAAGTCTGTATCGGGATTTTCAGATAGTCGATGGGGCTGGCAGGAGATGCGAAATGGAGGATATAATCCAGTTTGCCCGGAACATGAATAAATTTTGAAACATCATGATGATAAAATTCAAACTGTTCAAGTTTGAAAAGATGTTCAATATTTTTCAGGTCGCCGGTAATCAGATTATCCATGCCTATAACATGGAAACCTTCTTTGATAAAACGATCACTCAGGTGAGATCCGAGAAAGCCTGCGGCGCCGGTGATTAAAATCCTCTTTTTCTCCATATCAGTTATTTTGTGTTGCTGCTGCGCGCCCTATGCTCTCATAGTGAAACCCAAGATCCTTGATAGCAGAAATATCAAAAAGGTTCCTGCCATCGAAAATTACTTTCTTCCGGAGTTGCTTTACTATCTTAAGAAAATCAGGAGTACGGAATTCATTCCATTCTGTTGCTATGATAAGCGCATCGGCGCCTTCCAGTGCATCATACTGATTCTCTGCGTAGGTTACTTTATCACCGATCATTTCCTTTACATTCTTCATGGCTTCAGGATCAAACACTGAAACGGTTGCTCCTTCTTCAGTGAGTGCATCAATGATATAGAGCGCCGGCGCTTCACGAATGTCGTCGGTATTCGGTTTGAATGCCAGACCCCATAAGGCAAAATGTTTGCCCTTGAGACTTCCTTTGAAGAATGATCTTATTTTAGGAAGCAGGTGCAGTTTCTGGCGTTCATTTACATCCATAACGGCATTGAGTATACGAAAATCATAATCTACTTCAGTTGAACTTTTTACCAGCGCCTGAACATCCTTAGGGAAACAGCTTCCGCCATAACCGATACCAGGAAACAGAAAACGTTTTCCGATCCGCTGATCACTTCCGATTCCAAGCCTTACCAGATCCACATCAGCGCCGAGGCGTTCGCAGAGCTGGGCAATTTCATTCATGAATGAAATCTTTGTAGCCAGAAAAGAATTAGCAGCATATTTGGTCAGTTCCGCAGAACGTTCATCCATAAATATGAGTGGATTACCTGAACGCACAAACGGAGCATATAATTCGTTCATCAGTTTTTTTGCACGGTCTGAACTTGTACCGATAACCACGCGATCGGGCTTCATGAAATCTTCCACCGCAACACCTTCGCGCAGGAATTCAGGGTTGGATACAACATCAAATTCCACCGTTGCGTTGGCAGCAATAGCCGCATGCACTTTTTCAGCTGTACCCACAGGCACCGTACTTTTGTCAACAATCACTTTGTATTCCGTCATGATCTTTCCAAGATCCTTCGCAACTCCCAGCACATATTTCAGATCCGCAGACCCGTCTTCACCCGGAGGTGTGGGCAGGGCCAGAAAGATGATGGAGGCATCTTTAATACCTTCTTCAAGGTCCGTGGTGAAAAAGAGGCGTTCTTCTTTCAGGTTTCGGAGAAAAAGCTTTTCCAACCCGGGTTCATAAATTGTTATCTGCCCGTTGGTTAGCATGTCTACTTTTCTCTTGTCAATGTCAACGCAGGTTACATTGTTTCCTGTTTCTGAAAAACATGTTCCCGTCACTAATCCAACATAGCCGGTTCCAATTACAGCGATTTTCATTTCTTCCGTGGTTTATCTGTGTACGAAATCTGATACGTGTTTTGTAATATAAGTCAGTTGCTCCTCATCGAGTTCCGAATGCATGGGCAGTGAGATAACTCTTTCAGTTAACCAATCGGTTACCTTAAGATCCAGCTGACCCAGGTCAACGGAGTCGAACATCTTTTGTTTGTGTACGGGTACGGGATAATAGAGCATGGAAGGAATCCCTTTTTCTTCCAGGTAATCACGCAAGCCATCACGGTTCACTCCTTCCAGTTTCAGGGTATACTGGTGGTATACATGACTGTTTTCAGGCGCAACAACAGGTGTGGTTACCGGAGAAAGCCCGGCAAATGCCTGGTTATAAAATTCTGCCGCACGCCTTCTTGATGCATTATAAGTATCAAGTTTCGGAAGTTTGATATTCAGAATCGCAGCCTGTAAAGCGTCGAGTCTCGAATTACAACCTACCATTTCGTGGTAATACCGAACCTTTTGTCCATGATTTGCAATCATTTTTAACCGATCTGCTAACGTGGCGTTATCAGTAATTATTGCACCACCATCACCGTAACAGCCCAGGTTTTTTGATGGAAAAAAGGAGGTTGTGCCGATCAATCCCATTGTTCCCGTTTTCTTTACCGTTCCATCCGGCAAACGATAATCAGCGCCAATTGCCTGCGCATTGTCCTCAATTACCGGAATTCCATGCCTGTCAGCGATCTCCAGAATTTTTGCCATTGGCGCTGCCTGACCATACAGGTGTACAGGGATAATCGCCTTTGTCCGGGGGGTAATACAACGCTCCATTGATTCCGGACTCATACAGAATGTATCAGGATCAACATCTGCAAATACGGCTTTCAAACGCAATAAAGCCACCACTTCTGCCGTAGCCACATAGGTAAAGGAAGGGGTAATAACTTCGTCACCAGGCTTAAGATCCAGGGCCATCAGGGCAATCTGAAGTGCGTCTGTACCATTGGCACAGGGAATAATATGTTTTGTTCCTAAATATTCAGCAAGGTTGTTGGAAAAATCCTGCACACCTTTACCACCAATGAAAACCGTACTTTCCAGTACCTGAAGGACTGCTTCGTCTATTTCTTTCTTGATTTGATGGTACTGCTGTTTAAGGTCTACCATCTGGATAGGTCGCATAAGAGGTAAGTTTAAAGGAGGCCAAAAATAGTAAAATATGCCTACGCATTTACTTAGATATTAGATTTGCAACCATTTATAACTCATCAGTGATTGATTTTACTCTATAACCTGGGTATTTTTTTCTACCATCTTGCAATCGGAATTGCCTCATTATGGAATCCGAAGGCAGCCTTTTGGATTAAAGGCCGCAGAAATGTTTTTGAGAGAATGACAGCTGCAGTCAATGCCGGGAGCGGAAAACTGATCTGGATGCATTGTGCATCATTAGGTGAGTTTGAACAGGGCCGGCCACTATTGGAAGCGATAAAATCAACTTATCCGGAGTACAGGATTCTGCTGACTTTTTTTTCTTCATCGGGTTATGAAATCCGCAAAAACTATCCCGGAGTTGATTATATTTTCTACCTCCCGGACGATTCGGCCGCAAATGCGAAAAAGTTAATCGAAATTTCACAACCCGTGCTGGCCATTTTTGTAAAGTATGAATTCTGGCATTATTATCTAAACCAGCTCAGGAAAAGCTATATACCTACCCTGCTGCTTTCAGCTACCTTTCGCGGAAACCAGACTTTCTTTAAACCCTGGGGTGGATTCTGGAAACGCATACTGGAATGTTTTCAGGTGATTTTTGTGCAGGATATCAATTCAGAAGGGTTATTAAACAAACTCGGTTTTAAAGGAAGGATCATTCTTTCCGGTGATACCCGTTTCGACCGGGTTCTGGAAATAGCTTCGGGAAATGCCGGTCTTCCGCTGATAGAAAAATTCTGCGAGGATAAAAAAGTAATCGTAGCCGGTAGTACCTGGCTTGAAGATGAAGAAGTGATGGATCATTTTGCAAAATCCAATCCCGAAATAAAATTTGTGATCGCTCCGCACGAAATAGCGGAATCCAGACTGAAAGAAGTGGAAAAATTATTTGTGAACACAATCCGCTTTTCGGATTGGCAGAAAAACCCGGAATTGCCGGCTGAAAACGCGCCGAATGTGCTGATCATTGATAATATCGGAATGCTTTCAAAGCTTTATCTCTATGCAGATATAACCTATATCGGGGGCGCTTTCGGGGGCGATGGCATACATAATGTTCTGGAAGCGGTAGTGTACAGTAAGCCGGTTGTTTTCGGCCCTGCCTATGATCATTTTCACGAAGCTGTGGAACTCGTTGATCTCGGTGCTGCAGAAACTGTTGAGAATGCGCTTGAGCTCGAGAATGTTTTTAATTCCCTGCTTCAAAACGACCAAATCCGTGCAGATAAAGGTCGCATTGCAGGAAATTATGTGCGGGAAAAAGCAGGAGCAACAAAAATAGTGATGAATTATATTCAGGAAAACCGCCTTCTCACCAGCTGAATGAATTGTTTAACAAGCGGATTTTCTACGTTCCAGCCCAGCTTAAGTTTAAGTTCCCGTTCCATCCAGAATTCAGCTTCAGGTAAAATTGAGAAGGAATTAAGCGTTTTTATCGAACGATCAAAAGCTGCTTCATTTCCACTGAACAGTTCGATGATATACAAATATCTGTCGTTGATGCCTACTGCTTTTTTAAGATCTTTTACCAGTGCATCCTGTAATTTCTCGGCTAGTTCTGTTTTGGACTCTTTCAAACGGTCATTCAGAGATGCTTCAATCACAGGACTAACTTCATTCACTTCTTTTTTAGGTTCAGGTTTTGCAACCGGAGCAGAGACCCTCGGCTGGTAGGACTGATGTGATGCCAGCGTTGGAATTTCATATTCTGCATCTTCAGTTACTTCAGCAAGCTGGCGATTATTCTGACTCCAGTTATTATGCTGTGCTGCATTTTTTTTCAGCTGCTCAAGTTCAGCACGTACATCATTTTCGTCAACCTCAAGCATTTCAACCAGTTTATTCTCCACTGTTTTTCCTTCAGCTTTTATAAGCGGAAGGGCTTCCTGGTATTCTGTAATTGAAAATCTTGGTGCCGAAGGAATGATAACGGATACAGATTTTTTTGCCTGTGCCGATTGCGCAGAACCTTTCACTGTATGCAATTCAGCTTGTATCAACTGAACGGTAACGAGTAACTGCTCAGCGCCTGCTTTATCATGAAACTGTTGTTTCAATTTGTCAATTAAAACCTCCACTCTTTCCATTGTAAATTGGTACTTTTGAAACCTTAGCATTGAAGTTAAGATGAATCTCATGTACAAACTGTGCGCCAGAATTTTTTTTAACAATGTTTATTGAACCCGATATCAGGGAAAGTGGCCGCGGTTGGATCGAAGTAATCTGCGGATCAATGTTTTCGGGAAAGACCGAAGAATTGATCAGAAGGCTGAAGCGGGCCAAAATTGCCCACCTTAATGTGGAAATTTTCAAGCCAGAAATTGACACGCGTTATCACCAAAAAAATATTGTTTCGCACGATGAGAGCAGTATTGCTTCTATTCCGGTTAAGAATGCAGAAGATATTCTGAAACTCACACGCGAAGTGGATGTGGTTGGTATTGATGAAGCTCAATTTTTTGGTACCGAAATAATCTGGGTCTGTGAAAAACTTGCGGAAAAAGGTATCAGGGTGATTGTTGCCGGCCTGGATATGGATTATACCGGCAAACCATTTGGGCAAATGCCTGCATTACTTTCTGTTGCCGATTTTATTACAAAACTCCATGCAATCTGTATGCAATGCGGAGCAATAGCCAGTTTTTCTTTCAGAAAAAACGAAATTCCAGGCCAGGTCATCATAGGTGAAAAAGAATTATATGAAGCAAGGTGCAGATCCTGTTTTAACAAAGGCATGTTGGAAATGAATTCATAATATTTGCCGGTCTGTCAGACTGATTAAATTCATTTTTTTGGAACTCAGACAAATATTCGCCTTATTCAAAAAAGACATTCTGCTTGAACTGCGGCAGCAGCACGCTTTTTACGGGGTGATTCTCTATGTTATCTCCACTGTTTTCGTTTTATATCTTACCATCGGATCAAATACTGATGCTGAAATCTGGAATGCACTGTATTGGGTGATGCTGTTATTTGTTTGTATCAATGCAGTGGCTAAGAGTTTCCTGCAGGAATCCCGGGGTCGTATGCTCTATTTCTATTCGATCACGAGCCCTTCCGCATTCATGATCTCGAAACTTCTTTATAATCTGCTGCTGATCGTGATAATGAACAGCATCAGTTTAATTCTTTTTATTGCATTTCTGGGAAATCCTACTGTATTTGTTTGGCAGTTTATCGGGATCAGCATGCTGGGCGCCTGCGGTCTTAGCCTGATTTTCACAATGCTGGCGGCAATTGCCTCCCGCGCAATGCAGCAGGCATCATTAATGGCCATACTTGGATTCCCGATCATTATTCCACAATTGTTATTATTGGTCAGGCTTTCAAAGATGGCCTTTGCTGAAACGTTTAAAGCTGGAGCTTCTCTTCAGATTACCCTTTTGGTGATTGCCCTGAATGCTTCTGTGGTGGTTCTGGCCGTGATTTTATTTCCGTTTTTGTGGAAAGATTAGGCTGAAGCGCCTAAATTTGCCGCACCAAACCGGTAAATGACATAGCTGCACCGCAACTTCCGGTTAAACCCCTTTTCAATCTTATGCGTAAAACCTGGTGGAAAATCCTCTGTATTGTTTTACTTCTTTATGCGATCATCGGGGGATTGTTATTGCCTGTTCCCGCGCTCAAACAGTTGCAGGAGACCATCCGTAACCTGTATTACCATGTGAGTATGTGGTTTGCAATGATGGCCATCTTCACAATCTCACTGGTCCACAGTATCAGGTACCTGCGCAGTTCCGATTTTAAATTTGATATCTGTGCAAGGGAATATGCTACTGTAGGTCTGGTACTCGGTTTTCTCGGATATGCCACAGGGATCATCTGGGCCAGCTTTACCTGGGCGGATCCCAATAACCCGGCGTATGCTTCTTTTGGTTCTATCGCACGCGAGCCGAAACTCATAGGTACAGCAATAGCAATACTTACCTATTGCGCTTATTTTGTTTTAAGAAGCTCAATAACTGATATAGACAAACGGGCACGCGTAAGTGCAGTATATAATATTTTCGCCTATGCTATGCTGTTCCCTTCGATCTGGATCGTGCCGCGGATTTTGCCAAGCCTGCATCCTGGTCAGGAAGGAAATCCTGCACTCAACTATAATGATATCGACAGCAGGATGCGTATGGTTTTCTATCCGGCTGTTATCGGCTGGACGCTACTGGCTGTCTGGATCGCAACGCTTAAGATCCGTATCAATTTTCTGAAAGAAAAAAACTGGTTAAATGCGAAATAAACTGATTGGTATTGCTATTTCCCTTGTCCTGATAATATTGTCAACACAGGCATTCAGCCAGGTTAACAACAATGTGGAAATGGCTGATGGAATGCGCAGTAGTGGAAAAATATATGTAGTGATTGCTGTGATACTGACTATTCTCACCGGGCTTATTCTGTACGTGATAAGAATTGACCGGAAACTGACAAGGCTCGAAAAAGAGTCTTCCTGAAATTGAAAAAATACGATTGCCTGCATAAGAAACCTAAAAACCAAATTAAACATGTCTGAATACAGTTTTTTTGACGCTGTCTGTAAGAGCTTCGACAAAGCAGCGAAATTCACTAAATATGACTCCGGTGTTCTGGAACAGATCAAACAATGCAATTCCGTACTACGGATTCATTTCCCGGTAAAAATCGGCGATAAGATTGAAGTTATCAAAGCCTACCGTGTACAACACTCGCAACACAAACTTCCCTGTAAAGGTGGTATCCGTTTCAGTGAAATGGTTAACCTGGATGAAGTAATGGCACTGGCAGCATTAATGACTTATAAATGTGCCATTGTGAATGTACCATTTGGAGGTGCGAAAGGCGGAATCAGTATCGATCCGAAAAAATATGCATTGTACGACCTGGAACGTATTACCCGCAGGTATACCAGTGAACTGATAAAAAAGAAATTCATCGGCCCTGGAGAAGATGTACCCGCACCTGATTACGGAACAGGCGAAAGAGAAATGAGCTGGATACTGGACACATTTATGGCAATGAATCCCGGAGAAGTGGATGCAATGGCCTGTGTAACCGGAAAACC
>JAATGW010000680.1 GCA_015654495.1 Chitinophagales bacterium | reverse complement strand
TTTCCTGTGGAAGGGCGTCATTGACGAGGAGCTTTCTGCCCATTACTTCGCTATCATTAAAGCGTGCAATGGCTTTAAGTGCATCTTCAGAACTTTCCATTTCAACAAATCCGAAGCCTTTGCTGCGGCCGGAGTCTTTGTCATTGATGATTTTTGCAGAGGTAACCTCGCCGAACTGAGAAAAAAGATTGAACAGATCCTCGTTTCCGAGATTGAAATTCATGTTGCCAACGTAGATGTTCATTTTAAAAAAATTTTCTGATAAAACATGTGAAACGATTAGCCGCATGAATGCTCTGAAAAAAATGAAATCTTGCGAGGTCACGTCAAAACACCTGAGAACTAACTACGAATTCACCAATTTAAAGATAACTGTTATTTTTTAATGTTATTGCCCGCCATATTACTTTTTTGGAAAATCAATTCCATCAGGCTATATCGCTTTTGTAAATATCAACCGGGAAATTCCGACGGCCCTTTTCGTCAACCCAGGTATTGAAGTAAATGATATTAGGCGGAGCTGTTTTCTGCGGTTTCCCATTCTTCCTTTCCGGGAGCATCCCTCTTTTGTTCTTTACATCTGCTGTGGTTGCGATGGCGGTACAATGCTGAATTCCGGGGAACCCAAACCGGAATGTATCCCTGGCTAAAAGCCCTTTTTTCTTCCCTTAAAAGAGGTCTCGCCAGAGAGTTTAAAGTTGGTTAAATAGAAGTACAGGCTGACAGTGTTTCTTTCCGGATTTCAGCCGGGTCGCCGGAATATGACAGTTCTATGAATTTCCTTATCTATCAGAACATCGCTTTCCCAGACAAGCTGATTGTTTTCGGGTACGGGTAATATAAACTGTGGGCTATTGACGTGCAGGTAGGGGAGCACTGGTAATTGGTAATCCGGCGGGTCCGTTCCATATTTTTGAATTTCACGGAATCTTTAATTTAATTTTTAAGCTTAATGTAATCCCGTGAAGTTGTTCCGGCAAAACATAGCCTGGCTGGATTGAGTAATATTAGAATCGGTGTCAACCTCATGGCTCAGCTGTATCTCCCTGTTCTATAAGTCCCCGGGGATCATGTCACGCATATGTATACCTGCGGATGAATTTAAATAACAGATTTCTGTTGTAGGTCGATTAAGGAACTGATATTTTTTCAGAAAACTGTCAACCCGGCTGCTGTCCTCCAACGTGACTGTATTTGAGTAATGGAAGGATCTGCAAGGCAGAAGTGGCAGAGTGAACCTGGCCGCTCTTAAAGTTTATAACCGGAATAAAACAAAAAAACCTCCCGGTGTGAGAGGTTTTTTATTATCAGTTTACCGGATGATTATTCTGAAACCACTTCGATTTCCATCTCAGCTTCGCTGCCGTTTCCGAAATCAACCTTTGCTTTATAAGTACCAAGTTCCTTGATTTCATCAAGAATATGGATACGACGGCGGTCAATGGTATATCCTTTCTGTTCGCGGATTTCCCTTGCCACCTGTACATTGGTGATGCTTCCGAAAATTTTACCGGAGGTGCCGGTTTTGGCGCCGATCTTAACAGGTCCTTCTTTAAGTACCTGGATCACTTTGTTGATCTCTGCCAGCATCTTCTCTTCCTTCTTTCTGATCTGCTTCATTCTTTCTTCCAGCTGTTTCAGATTGGAAGGAGATGCTTCGATAGCAAATTTCTGTGGGATCAGGTAGTTACGGGCATAGCCGTTTTTTACTGCCACTACTTCATTTGCTCCGCCAAGATTGTTTACATCCTGAATTAAAATTACTTGCATGATTTTCCTTTTTTAAGTTTCCCGGCCTCCAATTCGCCGCGGCGAACTGTCATCTCCCCCTGTAGTGAGAGAATTAGGTGGGAGGATTTACTTTAACAGGTCTGTTACATACGGCAGAATCGCCATCTGGCGGCCACGTTTGATGGCCTCAGAAACTTTACGCTGGTATTTCAGGGAGTTTCCTGTAATACGGCGGGGCAGCATCTTACCTTGTTCGTTCAGAAATTTCTTAAGAAACTCGGCGTCTTTGTAATCGATATAGCGGATGCCATATTTCTTAAAACGGCAGAATTTTTTCCTGGGCTTTTCAGTCTTGATCGCCGTCAGGTATTTAATTTCATTTGCTTTTGCCATGATAATTAAGCCTCCACTGCTTT
>JAATGW010000754.1 GCA_015654495.1 Chitinophagales bacterium | reverse complement strand
CTGTTTCTGTTTATGCTTTGACTTTCACGGTCAGGCAAGATGCAAAGGCAAAAGGCAAAAGCTTGCCCTACGGAAGGCGGGGAACAGCCAGTGAATAGTGTGTAGGGAATGTCTTGACGGAAAGACGGTGAGGCGGAAAGAAAATTTATTTACCGCTCACTTTCCGTCTTCACGACTTACCGGCAGAAAAACTGAACACTGACAACTTTATTTAGAAAGGCAAGGGGAACAGCCAATGCGAGTCTGGAGTCGGGAGTCTGGAGTCTGGAAAACAGCCGATGGTTGGAGATTAGATGCCTAAGCCTGCGATACAGCCAATGACCGGGGAAAACAATTTGAATTTCTTCAAAAAGCAGTTGGATTACTGACTTAAATTATTCTGTTTTCTGCTCCTTAAACAGGCTTTCCAGGACCTCCCTGTATTTTGTGTACTTATAAAGATTCCGCTCTTTGAGAATTGAACCAAGTAAAAGATCGTTCTGTTCCTTTTCTGTTCTCCCTTGTTTTTTCAAACATAGCAGGTGCGTTAACAGCAATTCATAATATTTGTCGAGATAATATCCCTTATAGCTTTGCGGGCCTTTACCTGTTATGACTTCCATTTCAAAATCATTAAAATAGAAGTCTGTGTATTGGTAATAAGCGCCTCCATTAAATTTTGGAAATTTCAAAATATTTTCAAAGGCTTTTTCTGTATTGGGCGGCTTAACCACATTCATATATCCCCAAATGGTTTTGCCGCAATATTCCATACAACGCAAAAACAATATTCCTTTTTCTGTATCATCAAGGAGCTGGTAATTTTTTATTTTAAGATCATCATCAGAAAAATCGAAAGGTTGATTTTTATTTCCCACAGCTGTGAACAACATGCTATAGTAGTTATCGATAAGTTCGTAAACGGGAATTTGTTTATTTGACAGGCTGTCAATAAGCTTCAGATTATCCACCTGGCTTTCCTTCCGCAGATTTAAGTCAACAGACCGTATGATATAGATTTGTTTTAAAATCTTATTGTCAGGACGTGTGAGGTATTTATCAGTTAATAACTTGTTTTTGGTAGTTATAGCCTGAATAATGAATTCTGCTGCGTATTTAAGTTCTTCAGGTGTGTCAGACTTAGTTTCTTTGATGATCTGTTTTGCCGGTTCGTTACGGAACATAAAATCCTTATAGGTTTTTGCAAGTCCGATTATTTTTTCCGGTTCGGTGACCTGGGCAAAACCCAGGAATGGTATCAGCGTCATCAATAGAAGGAACGGCGTTTTCTTCATAGTGTTGCAGGATCAGAAGTTCAGATAAAAAACGTTTTTTTTAAAAAGCATATTTGTACCAGGACTGATTTTATCAGCAGTTCAGGCCCGTATAATTTCTGAGAAAATATTTGTCCGGTCGCTTAGATAATATTATTACCTGTTATTCTCCTTGATCAAAAGATAATTCGATAACCATTGATAAGCAATAAAACCAATCAAAAAGATTGAAGTCATCATATTGAACAATTCTCCCGTTGAGAAAGCAATTGAAAGAGCAGATATTCCCGCAGCCGCCATAAGAACCGGGTAAAGCAAAAACACAATCTTATTCTTTGAAGATGAAAACATATTGCTGAAGGGTACCATCATGGCAAATCCGAAAACGGCAACACCTAAAAACAATTCTTCTTTCCTTACAAAATACAGTGTTAGTCCTGTCAGAAGAATCAGCAGACTCGCGCCGACAAAATTGGCATTTCTTTTTTCGTTTTTATCCAGAAGAAAATTGCCATAGGTATTGAAACGCAGAAACAGGTTACTGATCGGATTGATAACCCAGGTGGAAAATGCTAACAGTGAAAGAATGATAATCAGAGGAATCAGGAAAGGCTGCAGCCCCTCATTGGCCTGGGCGACGATTCTCAGAATTCTGACCACAATATAAAATCCTACTATAACTCCCCATTGGTATTTTGAAGTCAGGTTTCCAATCCAGAAAGAGTATTGCAGGAATAACCTGTACAATGGATTCTTTGCCTTGAGAGCTTCGATCATCCCGGATTGGGCATATTCAAAATGCGGATCATTTTTTAAGGCTTCCCTGAAATGTTCCAGTGCTTTTTTATGATCGCCTTTTTCTAATAGTCCCCAGCCATAATTCGCGTGTGTGTATGCGTTATTGGGATCTTCTCTTAATGCCCCTTCAATTGTACTGAATGATTCTTCTTTTTTATTCAGCTTCAATAAGGCCGTGCTCCTGGTATTTAAAGCAAGCAGATTCTCAGGATCAATTTCAAGCGCACTATCAGCCAGTTTCAGTGCTTCTGCATAATCTTTTCTTGCCAGCCTGATATTTCCGTGCATCGCGAAATAGTCCGCATCAAATGGATCGAGGTTGATGGCCTGGCTGATATGTAATTCTGCATCATCATATTTGTCCTGCTGAATAGCGATTCTCGCTTTCATATAAAACAGGTGCGGTGAATCGGGTGATATCCCGATTGCATTGTCAGTTATTGTTCCTGCAATATCAAATTTATCCTGCTGCAGATATACTTCAGCAAGCATGGATAAATAGTATATATTATTTGCATCGCCTGATAAAAGATCTTTCAGGATCTTCTCCGCTTCATTATATTTTTTTTGCTGAATTAAAATTTCAACTTTTGGTAATCTGATATCCGTCATTTTACTTTTTTATTTTCAGGTAGCTTAGTATATCGTCGTACAGGCCGGAATCATTGGCGAACATCGCAAAGTTCTTGGCAGTCATGAACCACTCCTGTGTACTGGGTTTATGTTTTTTTGCGGCATTCAGCAGGTCTTTTGTATCCAGGGGTTTCGGAATACCATCAGCAAAAGAAGATTCCAGTTTCATTTCGATTGCAATATCAATGATTGCATCGATATCAGCACCTGAATAGTTCTCAGTTTTTCTCGACAGACTGGTATAGTCGATTGATTCTATTGGCTTGTTCTTTAATTTTAACTTCAGAATTGATTCACGCGAAAGTTCGTCCGGCGGCGGAACAAAAACAATCCGGTCAAAACGTCCGGGTCTTCTGAAAGCCGGGTCAAGATTCCATGGCGTATTAGTTGCGGCGAGTACCAGAACACCTTCATTGTTATTATCGATGCCGTCGAGCTCCTGTAAAAACTGATTGATCAGGTGCCTGCCCGCAGATTGCTTCATATCGCTGCGGCTCGCACCAAGTGCATCTATCTCGTCGATGAATAATACACACGGGGTATTTCGCCTTGCAAGTTCAAAAATTTCATGCAGGTTTTTTTCGCTGCTTCCAATCCACATGTCCAGAATATCATTCAAACCAACATTGATAAATTTTGCATTTACCTGGCCTGCTGTAGCTTTAGCCAGGTAGGTTTTCCCGCAACCAGGCGGTCCGTATAACAAAATCCCTCCACCGATCTTTTTACCATATGCTTTGTACAGTTCCGGATGTTGCAGAGGTTTTATGATTTTAAGTTCAATTTCTTTTTTCACAGAATCCATTCCGCCTACATCGCTGAAATTGATTGTCGGCTTTTGTAAGAAGCGCGTGTCAAGATCATCGTCGTCATAGTCATCTTCAGTATTTGCCATCGCACCTTTCAAACGCAATTGGTTGTCCAGTTCCTCGTCAAAATATTTCGGGTCAATTGCCAGGGCTTTACTATATGCGTCGATTGCTTTTGCCACAGCATTTTCCTTCAATAACCCTTTCGCATAGAGGGTAAATATTTCAGGGTCCTGTTTACCGGTTTCAATAAATTCTTCAAGAATCACATTACAGGCCGAATAATTTCCTTTTTTGAAAAATACTCTTGCGAGTCCGATTCTTGCTTTTATTTCATCTTTCGTTTTAAGAATAAAAGAAAACTCCTGTTCGGCTTCTTCAAGCCGGTTCAAATTCAGCAGGGTTTCTGCCAGGAGAAGTCGTAAAGGGGAATTGTCAGGCGAGTGTTTAAGCGCCTCTTTTAAACTATCTATTGTAGTGTCGTTCATCTTTTTTGTGTTAGTACTTTTCAGAAGTATCTCCAGGCTTAATAACGCTGGTTGGGATATAATCGGACAAAATACAAAAATATTCTTTTTGAATTAACAGTATGGTATTGCCAGAACCAGGTATCGGACAAAATGGTTACATATGCCAAAGTTCCGTCAAAGTGTGTGTTAAAACACTGAAAATTAACTTATAAGGATGAAATGCTGAAGCACCAGGAAAGCCCGGATCGTTTTATTTGTCGATATTATTCTACAGAATTTGGGCAGAAAAAATAACTTAAATGAAGAACAAAAAATGAGCGGCAAGCCAGAGATTTTCATATTAATGCGACAAGCAGCACTTATTGCTCATAGTTTTGTAAAAGTTATTTATTGTGATCATTCGCTATGACGCATTTGCATAACTACTATCACCTTCAATCTTCAACATTACCTATACACTTCTACTACTATATAACTTCCTTCTTTTGCCGGTAAGGGAAGCCGGAAAGCCGTCGGGATAAAAAAATATCGCGTATTTCTTTGTCATCCCGTCATCCCTTCCCGGCAGAAAAAACCATATACTAAAATCAATCACGAAAGATTTTTCTAAACTGCTTCCTCTACTCACAGATTTAAATTTTCAAGTTATTTTTCACTATAACATTAGCGTCGCGCTGATAGTGAGACTGCCTACTGCCTGT
>JAATGW010000615.1 GCA_015654495.1 Chitinophagales bacterium | reverse complement strand
TTGCCTTTTGCCTTTTGCCTGCTGACTTTCCTCCATTTATTGTATTTTGCCTGATCAACTAAGAAGAACCGATGCTTGCTGAAATAGTACTGAATATTTTTAATGAGAATTTCGATACCCAGGCAATGCTTTTCCGTTCCCCCGGCAGGATCAACCTGATCGGGGAACATACTGATTACAATGATGGTTTTGTATTACCTGCTGCTATCGATAAAGCCGTATACCTGGCAATTGCTCCGGCGAAAGGTGATTATGGCAGATGGATTTCGGTTGATTTTGGCGAATCAATTGAAGTGAGCCGGATGCAGAACCTAAAGATTTCAAACGACTGGGCGAATTATCTGCTCGGTGTTATTCAAGAATTCCGTTCGGCTGGTTTTGCTATTCCTGCCTTTGATCTGGTGGTTGCAGCGGATATTCCGATTGGCGCAGGTATGTCTTCATCCGCTGCGCTTGAATGCGTAATGGCTTATGCACTTAATCATTTCCTGCACGCAGGCCTGGATCGTAAATCACTGGCTTTTCTTACTAAAAGAGCGGAAAATAATTTTATCGGACTGCAATGTGGAATCATGGATATGTTTGCCAGTTTGCATGGCAAAAAAAACCATGTTTTCAGACTGGATTGCAGGAGTCTTGAATACGAATATTTCCCGCTGCATTTGAACGACTACTATTTTATTTTGCTGGACACAGGTGTCAAACACAGCCTGGCATCATCGGAATACAACACGAGGCGTGAAGAATGCGCTGAGGGCATTGCCACATTGAAGAAATTCTATCCCGGGTTAAATAGTCTGAGAGATGTTGATCATGAAATGCTGAATGCAAATAAATCTGCATTTGATCCCCTTATATTTCAGCGATGTGCATATGTGGTGGAAGAAAATAACAGGGTACAACTCACATGCCAGGCACTCCGGGATAATGATCTCGCAACAACCGGCAGAATGATGTTTGCTTCGCATCAGGGTCTGAAAAATCAGTACCAGGTAAGTTGTGCGGAACTCGATTTTTTAGTTGATCAGGTTTCGGAAGATCCTGCAGTTCTGGGAGCAAGGATGATGGGTGGGGGCTTTGGCGGTTGTACCATCAATCTTGTTCTGAAAAATCAGGCTGCGCAATTAATTGAAAAAATCAGCGAGTCCTACCAGGCTTTTTCAGGGATCGCTTTAAAGCACTATGAAGTTGTAACCGGCGAAGGTACCGGAGAAATAAAAATTCAATCTTTAGTACAATGATAAAAAAAACCATTTTTCCCTTTGTAATTTTGACCCTTGCCAGCGCAGCATGTGTGTTGCCTGAATCTGAAAAAAAGAACATGGAGAATACAGCAGAAAAAACAAATTCGTTTACAAGCACCCGGGACGGAAAGACAACAGAGCTTTTTACCCTGAAAAACAGTTCAGGAATGGAAGTGAGTCTTACAAATTACGGAGCAACGATTGTAAGCATTCATACCCCCGATAAGAACGGAAAGATGGCCGATGTTATTCTTGGGTACGACAGTATTCAGGGTTATTATAATGGTGGTGCTTTCTTTGGATGTGCAGTAGGCCGTTATGCAAATCGTATTGCCAAGGCAGCATTTACGCTTAATGGCAAAACATATAAACTTGCGGCAAACAATGGTCCTAACTCACTGCATGGAGGAAAATTCGGTTTTAATAAATATGTCTGGGATGCGAAACAGAATGGTAATTCTGTCGAATTTAAAATGACAAGTAAAGACGGGGACGAAGGCTATCCGGGCACAGTCAATGTAACACTAACGTACACGCTTACTGATAGTAATGAGTTGAAACTGGATTATACTGCATCAACGGACCAGGCTACCGTTATCAACCTGTCCAATCATGCCTATTTCAATCTGGGAGGAATAGGTAGCGGAACCATACTCAATCATAAAATGCAGATTTTTGGTGATGCCATTACTCCGGTTGACAGTACACTGATCCCAACAGGTACTTACATGAAAGTGAAAGGAACTGCATTTGATTTTCTCGAACCACATACCCTCGGCGAAAGAATTGATGCAGATGAAGAGCAGATAAAATTTGGCGGTGGCTATGATCACAATTATGTTATCAAAGAAAAAGATGACCGGGAATTGAAAAAAACTGCGGAAGTAACAGAGCCTGTAAGCGGCAGGGTAATGACTGTATTTACCACACAGCCGGGTGTTCAGTTGTACTGCGGAAATTTTCTCAATGGGAATGAGAAAGGAAAGGGAGTAACATATGGACATCGAACTGGCTTCTGTCTGGAAACACAACATTTTCCTGATTCACCAAATCAACCGCAATTTCCTCCTGTGGTTTTACAGCCAGGAGAAAAATGGGAAAGTCAGACCATTTATAAATTTTCTGTTCAAAAATAAAATCTGCACCTCTGCTTTTTCCCTGGTGCCAAATGAAATAATAAGGAATGAAATACCTGCTCGGATATGATATCGGCTCTTCGTCAATAAAAGCTTGTTTACTTGAAATTGAATCGGGAAAAGCAGTAGCGTCGGCTTTTTCACCTGCTGTTGAAATGGAAATGACGGCACCTCAACCCGGTTTTGCCGAACAGGAGCCTGAACGCTGGTGGAAAGAAGTTCAGAATGCAACAGCAATGCTGAAAAAACAATTCAGTTTTGAAAAAGATGAAGTTGCTGCTATCGGCATTTCCTACCAGATGCATGGAATGGTTGTGGTTGATAAGGATCTTCAGGTGGTGCGTCCTTCAATCATCTGGTGTGATGGGCGTGCTGTTGAAATTGGTAACAAGGCTTTTAAAGAAATGGGTGAAGAATTCTGTCTTTCTCACTACCTGAATTCACCCGGAAATTTTACCGCTTCCAAACTCAGGTGGGTAAAGGAAAACGAACCAGGGAACTACAAAAAAGTATTCAAGGTAATGTTGCCAGGCGACTATATTGCATTGAAACTTACAGGAGAAATCAACACAACAGTTTCCGGATTGTCTGAGGGTATCTTCTGGGATTTTAAAGAAGAAGGAATTGCTACTGATCTGTTAAAGTACTACAATATAGATCCTGCACTGATTGCAGATCTGGTTCCGCAAACAGGCGTGCAAGGTCGCGTGAGTGTAGCGGCAGCGGAGCTACTTGGCTTAAAAGCAGGTATCCCTGTCAGTTACCGGGCGGGCGATCAGCCGAACAACGCTTATTCACTGAATGTTTTAGAACCTGGAGAAATTGCGGCAACAGCAGGCACTTCAGGTGTGGTTTATGGTGTTTCGGGAAAAGCCAGCTGGGATCCGCAATCAAGGGTGAATAGCTTTGTACATGTAAATCATATAGCCAGTGATCCCCGGTACGGAATTCTCTTATGCGTGAATGGAACTGGCAGTCTGAACAGTTGGTTAAGGAAGAATTTTTTCAGTGACCTGAGTTATCAGCAGATGAACGAACTCGCAGAAAAAATTGCGCCCGGTTCAGAAGGGATCAACTGTTATCCGTTTGGCAACGGAGCCGAAAGGGTTTTGGCCAATGCAGATCCGGGAGCCATGTTTAAAGGTATCAATTTCAACAGGCATGACCGCGCACATATTGCCCGGGCAGCACAGGAAGGAATCGTGTTTGCATTAAAATACGGAGTGGACATCATGCAGGAAATGGGGATGGAAGTAAAAAAAGTGCGGGCAGGTTATACCAATATGTTTTTAAGCGAAGTGTTCTCGCGGACCTTTGCCAATACCATGGGTTGTGAAGTGGAACTTTACAATACCGATGGCGCCCAGGGTGCTGCAAGAGCGGCAGGAGTAGGTGCAGGCATATATAAAAATTTCAGCGAAAGTTTCACAGGAATGAACAAACTTTTCAGCTATTCACCGGATACGGCTATGCAGCAGCGTTATACATCGCTTTATAACGACTGGAAGGCTGGTCTCAGTTTCTGATATTTATTTCATGAATAATTCCAATGCATCCGGTTTTGAAGGCCAGTGGGAAAAACGCTGGCATCCATTGCGACGTGAATGGATTGTATATGCAGGGCACAGAAATAACCGGCCCTGGAATTTTGATTTGAAAACCGGCGGGAAACAGTCTGTAGAATACGACCCCGGATGCTATTTATGCCCGGGGAATAAAAGGGTGAATGGAAATATTAATCCTGATTATAAAGATGTATTCATCTTTGATAATGATCACCCTGTTGTAGGTTTAAATGCTCCAGCCATCAGCCCCCCTTTGGCAGAACTGCATGATGGCCTGTACAAAAGAACAGCGGCTACCGGAATTGCCAGAGTTGTTTGTTATGATCGCCGCCATAATGTTTCACTTACAGACCTGAATCCGGATCAGATAAAAAATGTTTTTCTTAGTCTCAGGGAACAGATGAATTTCTTTTCTGAACATCCGGCTATAAAGTCGGTTTTGATTTTTGAAAATAAAGGGGAGATAGTAGGTGTTTCCAATCCGCATCCCCATTGCCAGATTTACGCAACTGATTTTGTATTCAATTTATTTCAGAAAGAACTCGAAGCCGCCGCAGGCTGGAGGAAAGAAAAAGGAACAAATCTTTTTGCAGAAATAATCAAAGCTGAACAGGCAGATGCAGTCAGGATTATTTCAGAAAATGAACATGCCATTGCATTTATTCCATTTTTTGCGCGCTTTGCATACGAAGCCTATATTTTTCCGAAGAAGAAACATGCAACGCTTTCAACTATGACTGATGAGGAATTGCACGGGCTGGCCGAAGTTTTTCAAATCCTCACAAGGAAATTTGATCTTAATTTTAAAACCTCATTTCCCTATGTAATGGCATTCGCACAGGCACCTGTTGACGGAAATGAATATCCTGAATACCATATGCATTTACTGCTTTGTCCTCCGCTTCGTCAGCCAGGTCTGCAAAAATTTCTTGCCGGACCTGAAACGGGTGCCGATACATTTATGGCAGACACTATCCCGGAAGAAAAAGCAGCTGAATTAAGAAAAATAATATTATAGAAGCAGAGAAATTAATCAAGGCCCTGATGAAGGAATTCCTGACTACAGATCGTGAAATATTTACAGCCTCCGCTTCCGGAAGAATCGATGTAATGGGTGGCATTGCTGATTATTCCGGATCAATTCTCCTGCAAATGCCAATCGCCGAAACCACTACTGTAAAACTGCAAAAAAGAAATGACAGAAAATTCAGATTGCGAACCATTGATGCAGAAGGCAAGGAAAGGCATTGTGAGTGGAACTGGAGTTTATCAACGAATACAAGTTTGATTGAAGCTGGCTTATCAATAAAAAATGATACAGGTGCTGAATGGCCGGTATATATAATCGGATGTTTTATTTTATTGAATAAAAGAAAAGGACTGGAAATTACCGGTGCAGATATTCTGATAAGTACTCAGATACCGCAGGGAAAAGGAGTTTCTTCATCCGCAGCAATTGAGGTTGCTACCATCAAAACAATCAGTATAGCCTGGAATCTTTGGCTGGACTCAATGGAACTGCCTATGCTCGCACAGTCGGTGGAAAATGAGATTGTAGGTGCAGCCTGTGGACTGATGGACCAGCTTTCGGTTTGTTACGGCGAAAAAAATCATCTGCTTCCTCTTGTTTGCCAGCCTGCCGAAGTGTATGCGCCGGTGGAAATTCCTGAAGGAATTCATTTTACAGGAATTGACAGCGGAGTAAGACATGCAGTAGGAGGGAGCGATTACCGTACCGTTCGCACTGCAGCTTTTATGGCATATTCGGTTATTGCTAACCGTGAAGGCATTTCTGAAAACGAATTGCAGGCGGCTAGGCTTTCGGGCGACTGGACCCGGCTTCCCTACAAAGGCTATCTGGCAAATATTCCCGTTTCGAAATTTGAACAGCATTATACAAGCATTGTTCCGGAAGAAATCATTGGTGCGGATTTTATCGGACAATTCGGAACAACCCAGGATAAAACAACAGAAGTTGAACCAGAACGGATTTATCGCCTGCGGGCTGCAGCGCGTCATCCTGTATATGAAAATCACAGGATACAGATTTTCCTGAATATACTCATGTCAATAAAATCTCAACCCAAACCCGAACCTGCGTTATCGCTTCTTGGTGAACTGATGATGCAAAGCCATTCCGGTTATAGTTCAATTGGTCTGGGGAATGAACGAACTGACGAAATTGTTGAAATGGTGAGAAGCAGCGGTTCTGGTAAACAGGTGTATGGAGCACGGATAAGTGGAGGTGGAAGCGGCGGAACCGTTGTAGTACTTGGCTATGGAGTGGAAGGCTTTAGTACTGTTCAGGAGATTTATCATAAATGCCAAAATAAATATGGCCGAAACCTTTATTTCTTCTCCGGAAATAAATGATGGATCAGTATCTTTAAATTTTTAAATTGATAACAACGACTGCTCGGTTTGAGGGAAAATTATTATTCACCAGTTGCCCCGGTGACCTGTAGCAGCAAAGCTGTTGAAAACAAACTACTATGAGTGTAACAATCGGTAACAAAGAGTATTTCCCGGGCATTCCTCAGATAAAATATGAAGGCCCTCAATCTGACAATCCTCTCGCATTTAAATGGTATGATGAAAGCAGGCAGATTGCCGGCAAATCCATGAAGGAATATTTCAAATTCGCGATCGCGTACTGGCATAGCTTCTGCAATACCGGCAACGATCCCTTTGGACCGGGAACAAAAACTTTTCCCTGGGATGCAGCTGCGGATACTGTTACCCGTGCAAAGGATAAAATGGATGCTGCGTTCGAATTTATTACGAAGATCGGTGCACCTTATTATTGTTTTCATGATATTGATCTTGTTGATGAAGGGCATTCATTGAAGGAATATGAATCCAATCTTGGCGCTGTTGTTGACTATGCTTCAAAAAAACAGGCGATCAGCGGTGTGAAACTTTTATGGGGTACAGCAAATGTATTTTCCAATCCCCGCTATATGAACGGCGCTTCCACCAATCCTGATTTTGCTGCACTTGCATGGGCCGGCACCCAGGTAAAAAACGCACTCGATGCCACTATTGAATTGAAAGGTGAAAATTATGTATTCTGGGGTGGACGTGAAGGTTATATGACTTTGCTGAATACGGATATGAAAAGAGAACAGGAGCATCTTGCACGCTTCCTGCATATGGCAAAAGACTATGCCCGTGGCAAGGGATTCAAAGGCGTGTTCTTTATTGAACCTAAACCCTGCGAACCTACAAAACATCAGTATGATTATGATAGCGCAACTGTAATCGGATTTCTGAGGCATTTCGGTCTTGACAAAGATTTCAAGATAAATGCTGAAGTAAATCATGCCACCTTGGCTGGTCACACTTTCCAGCACGAACTGCAGGTTGCGGCTGACGCAGGTATGTTGGGCAGTATCGATGCCAACCGTGGTGATTCACAGAATGGCTGGGATACTGATCAATTTCCAATGAACCTTAATGAACTTACGGAATGCATGCTGATCATACTCGAAGCAGGTGGCTTCGCCGGTGGGGGAGTGAACTTCGATGCCAAAACAAGACGTAATTCTACTGACCTTGAAGATTTATTTCATGCACATATTGGCGGGATGGACGCTTTTGCAAGAGCTGCAATCATAGCAGAAAAAGTGCTGAATAATTCTCCATATAAAAAATTCAGAAAAGAGCGTTATGCTTCTTTTGATTCCGGGCAGGGTAAGGCATTTGAAGAAGGAAAACTGAAACTGGAAGACCTGCGTGAATTCGTTGTTGCCAACGGCGAGCCTAAACAACTCAGTGGCAGGCAGGAATGGCTGGAGAATATAGTTAATCAATATATCTGACAACAAAATAAAGTCTGAATTGAAGTGAATAGTATTTTCATACTATTCACTTTTATATTTCAGGCATTCATTTTAATAAAATTCTTCAAAGCCTTGTCGGTTAAAAAGAATTCTGCATTAAGCGAGTGCTTTCAAAAGATAAATTCAGGAAAATGCATTTCAAATATCTCTTCGGCCGGGTCGGTAAAGCTGCTCTCTTGTTTTTATTTGTGCTGACTATAACCCAAAACCTCAGATCACAAACAGCGACACTAGTAATCAGAAATGCAAAAATCTCGACGGTAAATCCCCTGCAACCTGAAGCCCAGGCCATTGCTGTAGAGGCCGATAAGATCATTTTTGTGGGATCTGATGCTGACGTAGCAAGATATATCGGGCAACAAACTAAAGTGATCGATGGCAAAGGTCAGTGGGTCAGTCCTGGTTGGATTGAAGGACACGGACATATTCATGGAATGGGTGAGATGATGATCAGCCTGAACCTGATGAATGCAAAAAACTGGGACGAAATCGTTCAACTGGTTGCAGCAGCAGTTGCAAAAGCAAAACCCGGTGACTGGATTATTGGCCGCGGCTGGCACCAGGAGAAATGGACGCCGCCACCTGCAGTAAACCACCTTGGCTATCCCTACCATGAAACACTCGATAAGGTTTCTCCTTCAAATCCGGTTTTGCTTGAACATGCAAGCGGACATAGTGTGTATGTTAATGCTGCTGCTATGCAACAGGCAGGGATAACCGATAATACATTAAGCCCCACCGGTGGTGACATTGTTAAAGATCCGCAGAAAAAAATAGTTGGTGTACTCGAAGAAAGAGCACAGAATTTAGCCTTTGTGGCTTATGAGCGCTGGCAGAATAAACGATCACCGGAAGAAAGAAAAGCAGAATGGGTACGTGGTATCGCTTTGGCAGAAAATGAGTGTTTGAGGAACGGGATCACAAGTTTTGTTGATGCAGGTTCTTCTATGGTTCAGGCTGAGGGCATGCGGCAGCTGGCAGAATCCGGCAAATTGCAGATACGCCACTGGCTGATGATACGGGCAGGCATTTCAACTTTAAAGGCAAATCCGAAAGTATTTGATATACGCAATGCGGGTAACAGTCACCTGACAGTAAAAGCGATCAAGGTTTCGCTGGATGGTGCTCTTGGATCTTATGGCGCCTGGTTGCTTGAATCTTATAGTGACCGTAAGGATTTTTATGGTCAGAACACCTTCAGTATTCCGGAACTGAAACAGATCGCTGCTTTCGCCTGGACGAATAATTTGCAGCTATGCGTACACGCAATAGGCGACCGTGCGAACAGGGAAACGATTGACATTTATAAAGAACAGATTATTTCGCAACCTTCACGTGATCATCGCTGGCGGATCGAGCATGCACAACATGTAAATCCTGCGGAAATCCCCAGGTTCAAAGCTTATAATATCATTGCTTCCATGCAGGGAATTCATTGTACAAGTGATGCACCTTTTGTTCTCAAAAGACTCGGAGCCGAACGTGCAGAATCCGGAGCATATATGTCGCGCGCTTTTCTGGATGAAGGTGTGCTTGTTAATAATGGCACTGATGTTCCGGTAGAAAATATAGATCCGGTGGCAAACTATTATGCGACAGTCCCCCGTAAAATGAAAGATGGTACGGCATTTTTTCCAGCCCAGAAAATGACCAGGGCTGAAGCATTGTATTCCTATACCATGGCCAATGCAATTGCCACATTTACCGAAAAAGAAAAGGGTTCGCTGGAGGCTGGTAAGCTGGCCGATATCGTGATCTTTTCAAAAAACCTGCTAACATGTACTGAAGAAGAAATCGGCCAGGCAAAAGTAATAATGACAATTGTCGGTGGAAAGATCCTTTATCAGCAATAGCTGGTATGATTTTTCCGGTGAACCTGCAGGTAAGAACAACCAATAAAAATCATCAAGTCAATGCAACTCAGCATTCATACAACATACGAAGAGATGTCGCAGAAAGCCGCGGAGGCTGTGTTGAGATTAACAGCAGAGCTTACGGAGCCGCTTATTTGTTTCCCGTCAGGAAATACGCCTGTTCTTTTTCTCAAAAATCTTACAGATCATTTCAGGTCATTAGAGAAAACCCCGGATTGGTATTTTATTGGTCTGGATGAATGGGTTGGAATTGATCCCCATGAAAAAGGAAGCTGCCGTCAGTTTATGGATGAGCATTTTTTTATCCCGCTTGCCATTCCGGAAAACAGAATTTTCTTTTTCGATGGAAATGCAGCTGACCTGGATGCCGAGTGCAGGAAATCAGAACAATGGCTTGACATCCGCGGAAATATCAGTATCACCGTTTTAGGTCTTGGGCGCAATGGTCACCTCGGTTTGAATGAACCCGGTTCAGACCGTTCATTACGTACACAGGTAACCGAATTAAGCAATACAACTCAGCAATCAGGGCAGGGTTACTTTGATAACCCAAAAGAATTAAAAAAGGGTTTCACTCTTGGTCTTAAAACCATTTTCGATTCACGGACGATCTTTTTGCTTGTGAATGGAAAACATAAAGCAGAAATTGTCAGGAAAGTACTGGATGAGCCTGAAACTGCGGATATCCCGGCCACCATTTTGAAATCGCATCCTGATTGCTGGCTATACCTTGATCATGAAGCTGCTGATCGGACAGAAAAAATTTCCTGACTGTTTATTACGTGTAAAAATTTCCACATCATTTCCCGCAATACAATTTTTTAGGTCTCAATTCAGACCCTATTTTCGGTTGGCGGCAATCAGCACTTTGCTGGCATTCCTTTTAATTATCAGGCATTAACATTCAATGCTGTATCAATGAAAAAGGAAACTGAACTATCCCATCGTCAATATCTTGCTATGCATCGTGATCATAAAAGATCAGCGGACGCCATCAATCTGATTTACGTAAATGAAGGTCTTGAAGGAATAAAACGTG
>JAATGW010000614.1 GCA_015654495.1 Chitinophagales bacterium | reverse complement strand
GAGGTAAATACCTTTTTCTGCCTCCGGGCTACAAAACAACAGCACCTAAAGGATATATAGTGGTACCATCCGCCACAGTATTCACACATATTGCGCTTCGCCCGATTCCTATCGGGGAAGGAACCACAGAAGACGCAGTAGCTTATAGCCAGACATTGAAGACTTACCCGCTTGCCCAGGCCGCTCATCCACCTGCCAACAGGGATGTTGATGCCTATCCCAAAGTTTGGAAACAACTACCTACATACGACCTGGATTTTATGCGCCTGCTTGCTGAAGTCGTAAATGCAGAGCCCGCACATCCCAAAGATGCCGCCATGCTGGGCATGCTTGCCACTTTAGGTATTGAGAAGGGTAAACCGTTCTCCCCAAATGAAACACAAGCCAGGCTCCTGACGGCTGCGGTCGGCAAAGCAGCCGAATATATGCAGTATGAAATGTTGAACAATGTATTTGTACCATTTTGGCCAGACCGCAAATGGATGATGGTCACACTCGGAAAAAACTTTGACTTTTCTTACTATGGAGATGGCAGGCTCGATTATAACGGCCGGGCAACGGGTTTTGCTTACTGGGCCACATTTGCCCCTAAGCGCCTGGGCGATCCCGGTAAACTGCCGGCATCCTATTACCTGAAAGCCTTTCGTGACAGGTCTGCCAATTTACTTAAAGGCACCGGTCTCTATCGGCTCAATGTTCCCGCGAGCACACCGGTAAAAGACTTCTGGTCTGTTGTTGTGTATGAACTTTCTACAAGTGCATTTATTCACACAGCCGAAAATCGCGTCGGGCTTTCTTCGTATGACAAAACTAAAATGACAGTAAATGAAGATGGCTCGGTAGATATCTATATCGGGCAAAAAAAAACGGAAGGAAAAGAAAACAACTGGATCCCAACCAATGGAAAAGATTTCTGGCTGATGATGCGTTTTTACGGGCCTCAGCAAACATTGTTTGAGAAAAAATGGGAAATGCCGGATGTTGAAGAAGTGAAATAATAACCCAATACAGCTCTGACAGAATAAAATTAAAGCTATACAGCTAAACAATTATTATGAAAAAAATATTCATTTCCGTTATAGCAATGCTGTTGCTGTTGCTGTTGGCCTGCTCGCAAAACACAAAGACTGAAACAGCAACACCAACTGAATCAGGCAAAACCGAAGCTACTGCATATAAGTTCACAACAGAAATCCCTGCGGCTATCTCGATTCCTGATAAGGTGGAAACGCGACTGGGTACACTAAATTTCAAAGATGGTTTTCCGGATGACAGCACCGTTCAGAAAATATATGATAACCTGGATTTTCAAAGAGGTGTGCAGGCATTGCTTACTGCTATGCCAGCCGCCTCATTAGTGGCGCAACGCACAGCATTACGCAAATTTGGTCCGGACAATCAAACAGTGATCATCTTTGAAACGCTGATGGATTCCCGTTCGCTTTTCCTTACAGCAAATACAGAAAGTATATATGCAGTGGCATGGCTTAATCTTAAAGATGGCCCTGTAGTGGTAGAATCGCCGGCGAATACACTTGGATTAATTGATGATTTCTGGTTTCACTATGTAGCCGATGCCGGCCTGGCCGGTCCTGACAAAGGCAAGGGCGGAAAATTCCTTTTCCTGCCACCCGATTATAAAGGAACGATACCAAAGGGTTATTTTGCTTTCAAATCAAATACATACAACAATCTGTTTGGCACACGTGGCTTTGTGGTAAATGGCGACCCGAAACCTGGTGTTGACAATATTGAAAAAAATCTGCGCATCTACCCGCTTGCACAGGCCGCCAATCCTCCTAAAACCAACTTTTTTAATGTGTCAGGTAAATCATTCAATACCATCCATTCGATGGACTTTAGTTTTTTTGAAGAAGTGAACCAGGTTGTACAGGAAGAGCCCAATGAAGCAATGGATCCGGAAACACTTGGGCTGCTCGCGTCCATCGGCATCGAAAAAGGTAAACCTTTTGCCCCTGATGAACGCATGAAAAAAATCCTTACCGAAGCTGCTGTAGTGGGTAATGCAACAGCGCGCGCCAATGCCTATCGTTCCCGGCTAACCGAATCTTTTTTTTACCCCAACAGCGCCTGGGGCACCCCGTTTGTAGGTGGCAGTTATCTTTTTGAACGCAATGGCGTTCGTCTGCTGGATGCGCGCTCCTATATGTTCTTTTATGCCACTGGTATTACTCCTGCTATGTCAATACAAAAAGTAGGCGCCGGTTCTGCATATGCTGCTGCATTTGTAGATGCTGATAAAAAGCCATTTGACGGAAGCAGGACTTATCAATTACATCTTCCACCTGATATTCCGGCGCGGCAGTTCTGGTCGTTGGTACTTTATGATAATCAAACACGTTCCATGTTGCAAACGGATCAGCAATTTCCGAGTATTGGAAGCCAGAAGAAAGATATTGTAATCAATTCAGATAAATCGGTTGACATCTTCTTTGGTCCAAAATCGCCTGCCGGGAAGGAAACCAATTGGGTACAAACCATCCCTGGCAAAGGATGGAATGTGATATTGCGGCTTTACGGCCCATCGCAGCCGTGGTTTGATAAAACCTGGAAACCAGGGGAGATTGTGGAAATGAAGTAATCGTTATATTAACTTGAAATTCCGGTGCAGGCGGCATCAGGTATGTATTTTAAAACCGGTTAAAATTCTCTATTTATGATAGTGGATAATATTTTCAGATACGGCCCTGCGATTTTGGTGACAGCCTGCCTCTCTTTTTCGGCATGCAGTGAAAACAGTCACAATGAAAAACCTGCAACCGACTCAACGGCTCAATCCTCTGTTACTGTGTTTAATCCCGCTAACGTCAACGAACAGGCGATCTACAGCCGGGCTTTTAATGCCGTATTATGGGGCATGCCTGTAGTTAATTCCGAACTGATGTATCAGAGTTTGAAAAAAGCCAGTGGTGATTATAACCAGATCGTTTACTGGTCAGGACTGATCAATTCAAAAAACCAGACACTTACACCTAATCCTGATGTTATCTATATCAATCCATTGTATGATACCAGGAAAGGGCCTGTTGTCCTGGAAATCCCGCCGGCTTCCGGACCATCGTCAATTACTGGTTCTGTGGATGATGCCTGGCAAACAGCAATAGAAGATGTTGGACCGGCAGGTGTCGACAAAGGCAAAGGAGGAAAGTACCTGATCTTACCTCCTGGTTTCAAAGGCAAAACTCCGGCAGGATATATTCCGATGCCCTCTTCCACATTCGCAGGATTTGCCATTCTTCGCTCTAACCTTACCGATGGAAGTAAAGATGATCTGGCAAGGGCGATCGATTATGGTAAAAGGGTAAAGATCTATCCTTTGTCGCAGGCGGCCAATCCACCTGAAACAAAATTTATAGATCTTATTCAAACGGATTTCAGCAATACCATTCCCTACGACATTCATTTTTTTGAAATACTCAATGATGCCGTTCAGAGAGAACCCTGGCTCACAAGAGATAAAGCCATGATTGATCAGTTGAAAACGATAGGTATTGAAAAGGGGAAACCATTCAGTCCTGATGCCCGAACAAAAGAAGTTCTTGCAGCAGCAATAAAAGATGCACATGTATGGGTTGATCAGAAATACCTTACTGTATTCAATCCACCTTTTTATGAAGGAACGCATTGGGCCCTGCCCGCATTTCAGGACTTTGCAAAGGAAGTCATGAGTAATTATGCTGACAGCAACAGTTATCCAACAGATGGAAGGGCTACATCATATTCTATTGCCTATTTCAGTGCGAAACACCTGGGTGCCGGTCAGTATTACCTGATGACAGCCATAGACAAAGATGGAAATTCTTTCCGGGGTTCGCAATTGTACAGGCTCCATTTGCCTGCCAATGTTCCGATAAAATTATACTGGTCTATCACCATGTATGATCGGGAAACACATGCACTGATAAAAGACATGCCTTATTTCAGCCGGGCTTCAACTACACCGGGTCTTCAGAAAAACGCCGATGGTTCAGTCGATCTTTACTTTGGTGGAAAAGCTCCGGCAGGAAAAGAATCCAACTGGATCCCGGCTAATCCTGACCGTGAGTTCGAATTGCTGGCGCGTTTTTACGGACCTGAAAAAGAGTTTTTTGAGAAAACGTGGAAAATGAGTGATGCGGAAGAGGTGAAGTAAGCAACCGGCATAATACAGGTGTCGGCAGACCTACATAATAACTATATCAGACATTAGTTTTTCTTCCGTAATAATAATGACAGGGCGCCGGAGCCAAACCAGGGAGAACAGACTAATAAAAACTATTTGAAGCGCATCGCAACATAGTACATATTTTCTCTCACATAAAAAGTCACAATATGTGGCCTTCCTATGTGATCTATTGTGCCTATGTGGTGAAAACAAAAAGGTTTTGTTTCACTTAGTCACCAGAACCTTGCACACATTGAAATCTTGTACTGAATGCAGGCAATCAACTGTTACTATAAAACCTAAAAACATTTTATGAAAATCTATATCATAAACGCAATCAGCATCACCAGCCTTTTAATGTTATCGGTAGTTTCAATGGCACAGGAGGGCTCGTCCAAAACGCCCGCAGAACGAGCTGCGAAACTCACAGAATGGATGAAAACCAATCTTTCGCTTACTGAGGTACAACTGCCGCAGATTGAGGGTATCAATCTAAAATATGCCAACAAAATGGAAGAACTGAAGAACAGTAGCGCGGGCAAACGCCAGAAATTCAAAACACTTCAAGCCAACGATTCGGCAAAAGATGCTGGACTCAAAGCGGTATTAAACAGTGACCAGTTTAAAACCTACGAATCAAAAAAAGAAGAGTTAAAAGAGAAATTAAAAGAGGAAGCTAAAAAACGAAATGCTATTCAGTCAGCCCGGATTTTTTGCTGAACAAGTTATTACCTTTAAAGAAGTTCTTAAACACCATTTATAAACCTACAAATATCTTGCAAATGAAAAAACTGATCTTTTATGCGCCCGTAGTTTTAGTTTTTTTGATAAGCTCATGCGGGTCAGGTGAAGAAAAAAAATCAGATACGGACACTCTTGCAAAAGTACCTGATACAATAGCAGCGCCTCCGCCAGTGGCAGCTCCGGCTGTAATCACAGTTCCTGATCACGTAATTACCGCTGTTAGCAATGCAAAGTCGATCACAAAGAAAAAGCAGCACCATTCGGAAAAGAAAAAAGTAAAGAAAGCAGATAATACCGAAGTGGAAATAGTGGAAACGATAACAATCCTTGAACTTGTTCCTTCCGAAGAAGCGCCGGCAAATGCACCCGCCAAAGGAACTAAAGAAGCCGATCATCCAAAAGATGCCGAAGGTTATTATTATTATCCGACAGTAAAACCAGGTTTTCCGGGTGGCGAAAAAGCGCTTGATGCCTATCTTGAAAAAAACCTGAAATATCCTGCAGCTGCTCTTGACAACGGAATTGAAGGAACGGTGCTCGTGCGTTTCGCAGTTGACGAAACAGGAAAAGTGTATCCTCCGAAAGTCATCAGCAACCCCCTGGGTCGTGGTCTCGAAGAAGAAGCGCTGAAAGTAGTATCAGGTATGCCTGCATGGAAACCAGGCACCATTGATGGTAAAAATGTAAAATCAAGATTCACATTACCCATTAAATTCGACTTACAAAATTGACGCTGATCTGTTAATTCCATCAATCACGGCAGGCGATCCGGATCTGTTCCTACTCAGCTTTCGGATAGCCTGCCTTTTTTGCGGAGGCAAAGCAAAATAAAAACTGCATGGGAAATCTGAAAAAGCAGGCATGTTTCATGTATACCTGTCCGTTATAAACAGAGTGGCGGGTTTGTTAAGAAGAATTGGATGTAACGTGATAAGTTGCTAAATTATACGGGCAAATTGAACAGGTTTATTCTGATATCATTCCTTGTGATCCTTTCCTCTTTTACCGCTTCAGCGCAGTACAGGGATTCCATATTTCTTTTCAATGGCCAGGTACTCATCGGCGAACTAAAGAACCAGAACCTGGGAGTTGTACTGATCGATGACAAAGACCTGAAATACGTAAATGTGAAGGCGTATAAAATAAAGCACATCATTGCCGACCACTCTGTTTTCAGAGTTGAAACCATAAAAAAGAGAGTGTATTATACATCTATTCTAAGAACGGAAAGACCAGGTATGGTGAGAATAAACTCAGGTGATTCAACTCTGGAAATTCCGATTGCAGATATTTTTCTGTTGACACCCCTGCAAAAGAATTTTTTCAAACGTCTTGATGGAAATTTTGGTCTCGGTTTCAGCTTTTCCAAATCGAGCAAAATCGGACAGATCAATACAAATGCTACAGTGAGCTATACCGACAAAAAATTTGCCTACCAGCTTTTAATGAATGCCCTTTCTTCTATTGATTCTTCAAAATTCTCGCGTGACAATGAAAATCTTCAATTGTTTGCGAGCTACGATGTTTCTAAATCGTGGTTTCTTGCAGCACAGGTTATTTATCAACGCAACCTCGAACTTTCTATCGCGCGGCGTTTCCAGGAAATGCTTGGTGCCGGGAATAAAGTGTTGCTTAAAGACCATTGGCAGATCTGGGCGATAAGCGGTTTATCAATTGGGCAGGAGAAAAGTACAGAAAATATGAGTAAAGTAACACTGGAAATTCCGGTGATGCTGAGGATCAATTTTTTTAAATACAGCAAGCCAAACCTCCAGCTGACTTCCAACCAGGCTTTATACACCAGTCTGTCAGAAGCGGGCAGGGTAAGATATGACGGGAATTTTCTGTATAGCCAGGAAATCGTACATAATTTCAATGTTAATCTTTCTTTCTATGTAAATTATGATAGCAGACCTCCTGATGCAAGCAACAGCAATGTTGACTATGGAACCGCACTCTCGATTGCGATTAAATTCTGACAACTACGGTTCTCCCTTAAACGTAAACATTAACCTTTAAACTCCTGATATGACCCGTCTTCTGGCATTGTTTAATTACCGGACCGTTATCATTATCATCATTTCTGTAATCTCCTGTTGGCTTGCTATAAGGTACAATATCCGGATTCACAGTCACCTGATGCTGTACAGTCTTATAATTGCGTTCCCGATGGTATTTTCCCTGCAGTCGGCATTCAAGCGAAGAGAAAAAGCCCTTGAGTACATGAGCAGATTTGTAGCCGGTTTGCAGACCTGCTGGCAATGCTTTTTACTTTCAAAGAAAACATCCCCTGAACTGAAAACTTATGCAAAAAAAGTTTTTACACGCGCTTCGGATGCAATGCTTGATCATCTTAGTACCGGTCAGCCATTGATTCAGGATGTTTATGGATATATCAATGATCTGCAAATATTTCTCCGTGAAAACCGGGGAGAAATTGGCGGCCGTATCCTGCTGAAGATGAGCCGGTATATGAAGGATGTATACCAAAGTGTTTCCTATCTCGAGAGCCAGAAAACTCATCGGACTATGGCAGCGCTGCGTTCACTTTCATTCGTATCAATTCATCTTTTCCCCCTATTCCAGGCTGGTGTTCTGCTGGATGTTTTCAATCATGACTATCCCGACTGGACCATCTACCCTGTATCCATTTTTACCACTGCCATCCTCATCACTTTATATAATTTGCAGCGAAATACGGAAAATGCATTTGATCAACAGGGATTTGATGATATCAAAATAAATGAATTCAGGTTAAAACTGGAATGACAGGAAAAGACTGATCAGAAATCAACCCTGTACACTTCACCCCTGTTCTCATCAACAACAAATACTTTATTTCCTGTGCTGAAGCTGTTGGTAATTTCGAATTGTACCTGCGATGGAATTGTTATTGTAGCTTTTGACCAGCCAAAGTTTTGCGGATTCAGTATATCCAGATAAAGTTTACCGGAAACCTGCTCCGTGAGGTATACAATTTTATGATCAGCAATAAAAGAACAAAGGCCGCTTACAGGTTCAGAAAGATTGGCGGTGGTTTGAGCCTGCGTTTTTGTATTCCGGATTTCAATAAAGCAACTTTTTTGAAGCGGGTTCCAGGAAAGCTCTCCCCCGGCCCAGTAGATATTGTC
>JAATGW010000620.1 GCA_015654495.1 Chitinophagales bacterium | reverse complement strand
GACGGATATTGGACGTGAGTACCTTGCTGGAAGGTAGTGTTCGTAAATCCGGAAACCGGCTGAGAATTACAACCAAACTTGTGCATGCAGAAACCGGTGCACATCTTTGGTCTGAGCGATATGACCGTGAACTCACTGATGTGTTTGCAATACAGGAGGAAATTGCGGAGAATGTAGCCAGGGCGTTACGCATCTACCTGACAAGCGAAGAAAAAGAAGCGATCCGCAAACCGGAAACAAGTGTTGAAACCTATGAGTTTTTCCTTAAAGGCCGTCAGCTTTTCTATGGTCTGCAGTTCAGAGAATCAAAATTACAACTTGAAAAAGCTGTTCAGTTAGACCCAGATTATGCACCTGCTTTTGCAGGTCTTGCTAATATGCACGCATGGAAATACGAATGGGAAGGTGGCGACTCAGAAGATCTGAAAGCAGCTGAAATCAATAGTGAAAAAGCGCTTCAGCTGGCGCCGAATTTATCCGAAAGTCATACTTCACGCGGTTTTGTATTGTCGCTGGCGGGTCGTTATGCGGAGGCAGAAAAAGCATTCAGAAAAGCTATTGAACTCAATCCGAAAAATTTTGATGCATACTATCTGTTCGGCCGGGCCAGTTTCGCTCATGGTGAAATCGCAGTGTCTGCCGATATGTTTGAAAAAGCATCAGTTGTACGGCGGGAGGATTTTCAGAGTATTTTAATGTATGCTCAGTCGCTGAAACTTTTGAACAATCCCCGGTATTTTGATGCCTCAAAAGAAGGAGTACAGCGTGCCAGAAGATTTCTTGAACTATCGCCGCTTGACAGGAGGGCATTATCCCTTGGCTGTATTAATTTACTGGAAATTGGTGAACGCGATGAGGCCATTAAATGGGCGGAAACAGCATTGGAACTTTATCCTGATGATACAGGCGTACTCGTAAATACTGCCTGTCTGTTTGCGCGCGATGGAAATAAAGAACGCTCTCTTGATCTTCTTGAAAAAGTTTTTGGAAAAGGTTTTGGAAAAAGAGACTGGATTGAACATGATCCTGATTATGACTCACTCCGCGATGAACCGAGGTTTAAAGCTTTAATGGAAAAATTGAAATGATCTCTTTATATTAAATCACCCGGGTCTGAAGAAAAGCCTTTGAGGAGATAAAGGAGATTCGCCTGGAAGTAACAGGTAACTATGTTCAACGTTCTTCTGCTTTTCATCTTTTCTAAAAAAACTCCCGGTGAAATTATCGAATACATGTCGGATGCAGCGGATCATTACTGAAAAAGACCAGACCTTTGGCATAGGTTATGGCGTTGCTATTCTGCAGTGTGGTATCTGCAAACTTTTTGCAAAACACAGATCGAAAACTATGCGTCCATTCTTTGTAAAGCTGATGAAATTAAATCAGGGATGGCGGTGTTTCAACTGATCCGGAATGGTATCATCACTTAAGGAGCGCAGAAATGTATAAGTTTCAATATTCGGGTAAAACAAAATGCAATGTATGCGAAATCTGATAGTGATTTTTTTGATTTTCAGTTTTCTCTTTTCGGAAGCACAATCCGCAAAATTTGATGAAATCAGGAAACTGCTCGAATACATTCATTTGCTCGATCAGGCGGGCAGAGAGAAATCTGATTCAGTTCAAAAAGTTCACCAGGGCGATAGTGTACAAATGATGATACAGATGAAGAAGGTCTGGGATGATATCCATATTCAGGATTCCATCAATCAGATTTCTGTAACAAAGATCCTTGACAAATATGGGTGGCTGGGTGCGAAAGATATTGGTGAGGATGGGAATACAACCTTGTTCCTGGTAATTCAACATGCTGATTTGCCGGTACAGGAAAAGTACCTGCCGATGATGCGTGATGCTGTTAAGAAAGGAAATGCTAAGGCTTCTGCTCTTGCATTACTTGAAGATCGGGTTGCCCTGCGCCAGGGCCGAAAACAGATTTACGGTAGTCAGGTTGGATGGGATATGATTTATAACGACTACTATGTACAGCCCCTGGATGATCCCGACAATGTCGATAAACGCCGCGCATCAGTAGGGCTTCCGCCGATGTCAGTTTATCTGGGTCACTGGTACATGAAATGGGATGTGGAACAGTACAAAAAGGATTTGCCTGCGATTGAAAAACGATTCAAAGGCCAGTAATGTTGAATAGAATTAATGAGACGACAAACGGCACAAAACCATCCAAGGTTCTTATAGAAAAGTTTCCACCAGGGCACTAAAAATGCTGGTTTCGGATTTCTTCTCTGCCTTCAACAATTCAGGTAACCGAAATATTAAAATCCGAAATCAAAACCATAAATAGGGTCTGCTGTTTAGAATAGAACGTAGGCCAAGTGCTAATTCTATAATAAAATTGAGGTTTTAGGTGCACGCTTTTTGGGAAAAACAGGTGAAATTCCTTGCATTTCGCCAGATAAATTTCCCGTATTCTTACCGCTTTTCCCTTACCGGCTATCTCCTATAAATATCAGGGTCGTTGCTTTGCAAATACAATAGCCGGGAAGACGATAAGTGCGGTAATGAAGAAACGGGAAAAAGCATTTCACTGAAGATGTTTTCGGAATTAAATCCGGAG
>JAATGW010000627.1 GCA_015654495.1 Chitinophagales bacterium | reverse complement strand
GGTGCACGGAATTATTCCGGCATATAAATTACCCACATTTGACAGGGGCCGTGATATTATGGAGCGTGGAGTTCAATACCAGAACAGCTATTTCGTAGGATACCTGCAGGATGAAATCGGATTCTTGGATGATCGACTTCGGTTTACCCTCGCCGGAAGGTTTACAAACCTCAAAGCTTCCAATCCCTATTCCGGTGCTGCGAAAAACAGCAAACTAACGCCAAGGGTTGGGCTAAGTTATAGCATTGATCGAAATAGCAGCGCTTACTTTGTTTACGATCAATCCTTTAATGAAAACTATGGTGCTGACTGGCAGGGTAAAAATTTTAATCCTCAAACCGGAACAAACCTTGAAACCGGATTTAAAAAAGACTGGTTAAATGGTAAATGGAATTCAGTGATCTCCGCTTATCAGATTACGCTTAATAATGTACTTACACTTGATCCGGAACATTCAACAGGAGCGGTAACCTATTATAAGCAAAGCGGTCAGCAACGCGTTCGTGGTTTGGAAATTGATATCAGGGGTCAGATCGCCCGCAATTTTGACATCATTTTCAACTATGCGTTTACGGAAGCCAAAGTGACAAAAGACAGCGATCCGAAGATGGTCGGAAACCAGGTTCCCGGTACTTCAAAGCATATAAATAATGCCTGGATCAATTACAGATTTGATGATGGAATATTATCAGGAATAGGATTATCGCTCGGGTATCAGTACCAGATTAATCGTACTCCCTGGTATGTGCCCGATGCAACTGAGCTGAATTTACCCGATTATTTTCGCCTGGATGGTAGTATTTCCTACCAAAAGCAAAAATTATCTCTTAATCTGATCGTAAATAATATTTTGAACAGCTATTTATATTCAGGAAGTATATATACAGATTATTATTACTGGCAAACCGAAGCCGGGACAAATCTCAGATTTACCATTGGGTATAAATTCTGAAATAAACAGGTTCAACGTTCAACGTGTAGCTCCTGCCAACTATGAACTATGAACTAAAAACTATGAACTAAGAACTATGAACTTTCTTTAATCCCGATCTTTTTCCCTGGTTAATTTATTGCTGGCATCAAACTTGACAATATACCATTCTGATTTTTTTTACCAGGATTACATTGTAAAGTGACAGCCTGACGTTAATCAGTGGATTATGAATAAAAGCCCTGTTTTTTTTACCCCGGAAGAAGATATTGACTATATGCCGATCATACCTCTGAACGATCAGGATGGTGACGGCCCCGACGAAACCGCCATCCCTGCTGAATTACCAATACTTCCATTACGAAATACCGTTTTGTTTCCGGGTGTGGTAATTCCCATAACTGTCGGTCGCGACAAATCGATTAAAGCTGTAAATGAAGCCTATAAGACTGACAAAATGGTGGGCGTACTGTCACAAAAGGACAGTAATATCGAAGATCCCGGTTTTAAAGACCTGGTTTCTTTGGGAACAGTCGCGAAAGTGATTAAAATGATCAAAATGCCTGATGGCGGAACTACTGTCATCATTCAGGGTAAAAGAAGATTTGAATTAGTTGAGGTACTCACGGAAGAACCGTTTTTCAAGGCGAGAATTCGCCAGGTTGATGAGGATGAGATAAAAAACGATCAGCACTTTGATGCCACGGTCAGTTCAATTAAAGATCTTGCTGCGCAGATAATTCAGCTTTCTCCCAATATTCCTGCTGAAGCCGCAATCATTCTGAAAAATATTGAGAATCCATCCTTCCTGGTTCATTTTGTAAGCAGTAACCTTAACAGCGACCTAGGTGAAAAGCAACAGTTGCTGGAAATGAAGGATACCCGTGTGCGCGCAGAAACCCTGCTGCATATGTTGCAGAAAGAACTGCAATTCGCTGAACTCAAAAACAAGGTTACTACAAAAACAAAGACAGAGCTTGATAAACAGCAGCGGGAATATTTTCTGCAGCAACAGCTCAAGAGCATCAAAGACGAGTTAGGTGGTGATGCCAATGAACGTGAGCTTCAGGAAATGAAGAAAAAAGCAGAGGGAAAAAAATGGCCTGCAGCTGCAAAAGAATTATTCCAGAAAGAAATTGAAAAACTGGAAAGAATGCATCCGACCACACCGGATTATTCTATCGTGTTTAATCACGTGGATCTGATGCTCGACCTTCCCTGGGAAGAACATACCACCGATTCATACGACCTGAAACATGCGCGCAAGGTACTGGACCAGGATCACTATGGCATGGACAAGATCAAAGAGCGTATTCTCGAATACATTGCCGTGCTCAAGCTGAAAGGCGATATGAAAAGCCCGATACTTTGTTTTGTTGG
>JAATGW010000609.1 GCA_015654495.1 Chitinophagales bacterium | reverse complement strand
ATCCTGGTACTGTCCGGAGGAGTTAATTCTTCTACCCGTTGGTAAAAAATATACCTCGTCTTCATATAAAGTTGTAGTGACCTCAGTTTTGATTACGCTGTCAACCCTGATAAAAACAGTATCACTTAAAACGCAACCGCCGAGAGTAATATTTACAATATACTGGCCTGTTTTATTCAGAGCAAAAGTTGGTTTATTGGAATTATCCTGCCAGCGGTATGAAGATGCGCCATTCACTGTTGCATTGAGCGTAAAGGGCAGATCTGACTGACAGACAGACCTGTCAGATCCTAATGGATTTAGCTCAGTTCCTATGACGAGAAAAGAATCTCTGACTGTGCAACCGTTAAGCCAGAGATCCACCCAGTAGTAGCCTGGCAAAGTTGCTGTTATGCTGCTTTCAGATGAACCTGTATTCCAGGTAAATTTCTCTCCGTATCCCCGGCTGCCCCGCAGTGTCACTTCATCATCATTACACAATGCTAATGTCTGCACTGGTTTCTTTGATATTGGATTGATGAACAGGTTCACCGTATCCGAACTGGTACAGTTGTTATAAGTAACGTTAAGCCAGTATTCACCCGAGTTTTTGAAAATGGCTGTGGGAGTTGACTGGCCATTTTTCCAGCGATAGGTTGCACCGTCGTGTGAAGTGCCGTCCAGTTTAATTTCAGATCCGCTCGTGCAAATGGAAATATCATTTCCAAGATTCACGGCCGGCCTTGCAGGAATTGAGATAATCTTTGTAAGAGAATCTTTTTTTCCACAGGAGTTATTGGTGACAACAAGTTTAACTGTATAATTTTTATTTGTAGTCAGCGCAGGATAGAAAAACGAAGGCGAAACTTCTGTTGATTTCTGTTTATTATATCCGAAATCCCATTGGTAGGAAATGGATGTTCCGTAGGTTGAAAAATTGGTAAACTGTACCGATTTATCTTTCTTACAATCAAAATCGAACTTAAAATCAGCAACAGCGATACACACATTTCCAGGCAGGCATGTATCGGCATGTTTCGCAGCCGACATGTTCAGGTCAATTGTGCCTAAAACTCTGTCCCTGCTTATATTGAGTAGGGGAGTGAATACCTGAATGAAATAGCTCGAACCTGGTGCAAGACACCGGTAGGTATTTTTCGTAAGTGCATCCTGTACGCAACTCTGCTCCAGCATGGCATCACAGCTGCCGGTCATCATCCGGTATTTTATTTCGGATGGATTCGCATTTGTTTGTTCGTTAATGAATACAGTAACATCAAGTGTGTCTCTTCCGCCAACATCAATTCTATACCAGGTAGACTTGTATAATTTCTTTTCCATTCCCGCCGGGCAGGTGAGCGTGGGGTTAAATTCGCCGTAGTCTGTTCCTATAGTATGGCAGTCAACAATTGATGATAATATTTTATTTCCGACACCATTCATTGCTGCGGTAACAGGTTTCCCGCAATAGTCTCCCAATTGTTCTATTATTTCAATTTCAGGATATACTTCTTCATTTGTTGAAGCACAACCCGGGAGTATCAGATAATATTCACCGGGTGTTATGCATTGCTGAGACCAATAAATCCTGGTTGCCGCATCGTAGTAATTATTTGTATACGGCTGAAAAAATAGTCCTTTCGTTGTTGAATCGCCGCTTATTAGTTCTCTGAACAACTGAATTCTTCCATCACCATATTCATTCTGATTCTGAATTTGTATCCGGTACCTGATTGTACCAGAAGTTTTCGTGGAGAATTTATACCACAATGTTTTTTTGCAGTTGTAACTGCTGCTTAACGGGTCTGTAAAGTCAGCTGTGGCACAGGTAAAATTATCAACAGCACCTTTCTTCTTTCCTGTATTTACTTCACCAAGATTATTTGCCTGGAAGTAGTGATCAAAACGTGGAGGTACAGAAGAAACAGAATCCAGTAGAACGGATACTTCCACCTGGCTGTTTAACAGGGAACCTGTTAAGGCCAGCGTTCCATTTTCAACAAGAATGTAGTAACGGGTTGGGGTGAAAAAGCAGGGTTCATTATGAAATTCAACCTGCTCACTTCCTGAACAACTATAGAAATAAACGTTGTGAGCTACCATCGACAGCCCCTGGAGTACTGTGGAATCTACTTCACCTGAATTAATTAATTGCTCAAAAGACATGGTTGGATCAGCATTTGATTTAAAAACAGCGAATTTAAAATCTGTGTAATTAGCTTTGGACTTAGTCTGCACTTTTACTTTCACAGTACCCGGTTGATTGGCAACAAATGTGTACCATAGGTTTCTTCGATCCAGCCGGGAACCCTGAGGGGTCTCTGATTCTGAAGGATGAAGTGCATGGTTTATTTTATTATCATAAATGCGGGGGTTATAAGCGGATCCGCATACTGCATTGGATGGATCTTTTTCCTGAGCTCCGGTTGTGCAATAAAAAAAGTCATTGCTCGGTGCGCGGGAACTATTTAATGGATTGACATCACCTGGTTTTCCATTATACCAGCTGCTATCCGGTTTGATCGTTCCGAAATCGTATGCTTTCGTTGCATGGTCAAACCTGCTATAGCCTACCTGATCAATTGAAATGGTGGGCTGAACATTGTGACAATCTTTTCTGAGCTCCGAAAAAAGAACCAGAGTATATGTGCCCGGTTGCAATCTGCAGATCTCAAGCTGGTTTTGTTGTTTGACGCAATATTGTACCGGCGGTTCCGAACTCATTTTTGCAGAATCTTTTCTTACATCAAATCCGAATACTGATGCCCAATACCCTTTTGTGTCGATACGTATATAACTTTCCTGGGTTGTTGTGAACACCCAGTAGGCCACATGGGCCATATTTGCTGCACAGGGAATAACAGGATGTGAATTAAACGGAGTGTCAGTGCGACAATTAAAATTTTCCTCTTGCAGTGTTACCGTTTTAAAAGTAACAGGATATGCGGTAGTATGATTTTCCCGGGCTTCCCATTGTACCAGGTAAGGTTTTTTTGTAACGGTATCAATGGACGCCTTAAAAGGTCGGTTGAAAGATGGGGTCGGGCAGGGTTTATTTAAAGTAATGGAAATTTCATTGGGCCGGCCGAGGTCCCTGTTATTGTTAGTGCCGATATTCGACTGGCTCGTAAACTCCGGAATTGTTCCGTAGGAAACAACAGTATACCAACCCGCCGGCATAGGATCACATTCATCAGTAACACTCGCCGATGTAAAGCAGGTCCATTTTGAATCAATCGCTTTTAATGAAGAAATTCCGTTGGTGGCTTTCACCCTGAATAAAGTCAGGTGACCAGTATTGTTTGGATAGGCGAGATTTACTTTAAGCAAGGCGGGTTCCTTAAGATAAAACTGCCGGTAAATTAGTTTTGAAGTTTTTTTCGAGGGGACTTAAACATTAAATGTAGGAGGATTATTTTTTGAGGAAAAAGTATTGAGAACGGTTTAAAAAATTTGTTTTATATAACTGAATGGCAAGGTCCCAAGGCTACCCGAGATTTT
>JAATGW010000116.1 GCA_015654495.1 Chitinophagales bacterium | reverse complement strand
TTTTCGCCCATAATGAAATTAAACCACCTCTCTCTTTCCGTAACAACCTTGTACATTTTTTCATCCTGCGTTTCACTAATGTAAGGCAGATAGACATTAATTGATTTACCACATTTTTCAGCTTTGGCGCCTATCCGATCAATTCGTCCGGTCCTTTGTTCGAGTGTGCTGGGATTCCAGCATAAATCATGATGAATAATGTGCCGGCAATTCAGGTGCAGATCCACACCTTCCGCCATCACACTGCTTGTTATCAAGATGTCCGGGAAAAAAGGAGTATTAAAGGTTTTCATCAATTTTTGCCGCCTTTCCTGACTGGTTTCTCCATAACATAACGCCACATTGGCCATTATAATATTGTCATTCTCCTGAGAAGATTCATACTCCCCCAAGTCCTCCTGGAGGATATCATTAGCCCTCACTCCACCGGTCTGTATTGACTTCAACGCATTTATATAATCAACTTTATCCTCCCGCCGGGAACTAAGAAAATTCAGAAAACCCCTGATCATATCGCTCAAGGTTAATCCGGATGTATCGCTGGTAGAAAATGACTTTTCGATCCATTCATCGTTTATTTCGTGTTCTGTGGCTGAAGCAAACCGAATCAGAAAAGATGGAGTTCGCATATATCTGATCACTACATCAACAATCTTTTCCCTGAAACTATCGAGACTCGGAAATTCATCTAATAATTCATTGAGAATCGAAAGGCACTTCTTATGCAATGGTGAATCTTTGCTTGTAATCCTATCTGCAATTTTATCAAGACGATCGAATACTTCATTTTCATCGCACAACAAAAGTTCTGCGCCCTTTTTTCTGACATGCGCCTTCATTGCAAGCGAGACATATTTCCGAAGCGCCTTTGCTGTTGCGATATAGTGGCAAAATATCAGCACCTTCTCGCCCTGATTCCAAAGTTCGATCGCTTTATCGATGGTGGGCCTTATTTTAGGATGACTTGAACCGTTGTTCGATGAGTTTACCAGTGCATCATTTAATTGGTCAAGATACCAATCAGCAACAGGGTCCGTTGCAAGATCCATTTCAACAAGATCATCATCGGTATCAGTTGCAGCAACTTTAGATTTTTTTGAATTCTCCTCTCTTGTATAACGGAAAGCTTCAAAACTTGAAGCCAGCCCTTCAGCAAATACGGGCCTTTTCCTGGGTTGAATACTGGTTAATCGGGCTGCCAAAAGAAATGGCAACATCGAGTCTCTCGCAATTCCGAGGCCAGTCGAAAAATAATTGTTGGATACTTCAGCATTTAAAATAGCGTCCCCTGGCAAATTTGAACGCCGTGGAACACCTGTAAACTTATCCCCCATTTCACGAGGTCTCAGATGCCTGATCACATATTTCTTTAAAAGAGGCTCTACAAGGCGTAATTTTTCTTTCGCCAATCTGTAGTCATCTATCACTTTTACTGCAAGTGCCGATTCTAGGGTATCAGAATTATTTATCACCTTCCACCAATCATAAGCATTGTCATACAAAACACCGGAATGAACAAGATCGGCTGACTGCAATTTTCCCCAACTGGTATCCAGCTTACGGGCCACAATCTGCGAATCATCCAATTGAGTCAAAAGTTGCTTCAACTCATTTTTGTAATGTGCTTGATCTGTCAGAGGAACATTCCTGCTTTTCCAGTTAATAGTTTTGAATCTTTCAAGTACACTATGAAGTTCATGATGCCCCAACTGAAATGGAGTGGCAGTAAGAAAAACCATCCGATCAAATTGTCCATTTAATATCCCGGCATCTTCTTCGGCTACAGGATCATGAAAAAGTTTTGTGACCATCTGAGTTTGAGAATTTTTTAGATGGTGTGCCTCATCAAAAATTAACATCGGTAGTTCCATTTTAATTTTTGACAGACACTGCGACCAGATTTTTTTAGCCTCCTCAGCCAAAATTTCTCTTACACTTTGAATTCTTTCCTTGATTTTACTCGAGTCGCGAACAGGCATTTCTGTTTTAATTCGCCAATATAAGCTATCCAATTCTTGCCGACTTACACCATTCAATTCATTTAGAAAAAGCTCCGGAACTGGATCATCGAAATCTTCCTTCTCGACCTTATATTTAATACAGATTTTTTTCCACCTGCTCGGACCGTTATTTAATATTTGTGCCCAGATATCAACATTCTTATTTCGCTTTTGAAGATATCCCATCATTACCAGATCGCCCGTGTACCTATGTAGTGACCGATACAATTCTTCAGTATCTTTTCTTCTATACAGGGCCCTTTGCAAGATTGCCAATTTTATCCATCCATCACTCATGTTCCTCGCTAATGCGCCATGTGTCAGGAAAATGATTGTATTCCGGTTCGCTTCATCGTCGTCCAATAAACGCAGAAATTCTTCAGGCCTTTTTGCGACCGCACACTTTAGTCTTCCCTGAATTTTACTATCTGTTACACATGACTCGCAGAAAAGCCTGAAGTCGTTTGGCCATTTGTTAATCAGGTTAGGTGGTATCATAATCACCACCGGCTCTTTACTCTTCAGGTAAACTGATACAGCCACCGCTAATGCTACAAATGTCTTTCCCATTCCCACTTCATCAGCGAGTATCAATCCGGGCTGCTGCGCTAATCTTTGTAAAATGGCTTTGGCAGTAACAGTTTGCCGATCCGCTTCAACTTTGGATATCCTGTCTTTAACATGCAGGTCAATGAACTCGGGGAAGGAATAGTTAAAACTCATTTAGTGCCTTTTGAAAAGCGTTGTTGGAATATTTTGTAATGTCATTATTTTCACCTCCGTCTTCAGCATTTACTTCGTCAGAAAGTTTAACTAATACTTCTTTGATTTTATCTTTGATTTTTGAAGCCCTCAAAGACAGGTCTGAAGATTGGGGTTGAATTCTTGATATTTCAAGTGCCAGCTCTGTTAATAAAAATCTCTTTTCCTCAGGGGTTTTGGATTCCCGTACAATTGCATCTCTGAGAGATATTACACCTATAGGACCATACAAGCGCCAGTTTAAAGATTCTTCAGTGTAGACAGGTTTTTCAAGTCTTTCCCTTAAGATCCGCATCGCATTAGAAACTCTTCGGGTACGCTGAAGCAGAAAACCAGTAGTATCAACTAATTTATGAGCATCAATTATCGCGTTATCGCCCTGGTTTTGTTGTTGTTTCTTTTTCGCTTTCTCAATGATAGCTAAAATACGATGAAGCGGATGATTGGATGAAAGAATATAAATCAAAGCATCCAGTGGCAGATTTCTTAATTGTTCAACTGGCGGCAGTGCAATCTGGCTATCTACAATCACAGGCCAGAAAGCGGGTTTAATGCTCCCCTCCCAGCATACCAACAAATAGTCTTTATAGGCGTCTGCTTCATAATCAATTACTACTATTTCAGTTTTTCCCATAGCATTCCATTGCATTTCATTAAGTAGCAGCTTACCAGGATTATTCGCATGACCTGCGCTGCATTCATTGATTTGAAAACCCTGAGGCACTGACGAGGCTGCCACATTTATTTTCATATGCAACTGCAGACCAGTTTGCGTTTTATAAACAACAGCTTCTTCAAAACACAGTGGCAGATTCACATATTCACTTTCTTCTGGCTCTTCATCTTTATTAGCTCTCGACTGAAACACAATCTTATCTTCTTCTAAAACTTTTAACGGAGGATTCAACTGTTCGATAAACTGATATCCATTTTTATTTCTGTCTCTCGATGTGTAAAAAACGAGATTTGCTTCATAGTTGATTCTTTTACTTAACCCTAATGCGGCAGATGTAAAATTACTTGACCCGATCATCAACAATACCATCTCATCTTTGGCGAGCCGTATACTTTTCTGATGCAAAGGACGAGGAACAGATTTCCCATCCTCATTTAATCCCATTTCCGCAAACTCCTGAAAATTTATATGATGGTTAGCAGAGTAGGACTTTTTGAGATATTCCGGTGCAATCACCAGAGTTTTATTATCCATTACTAGGGCTCCGGAAGTTGTCACATTGTAGCGAACTTCTACCGATGACCGTTTATGCAGGATATTCAAAATCTCTTTTGATGGCGTTTGCTGGGTTTCCGCGGTGTCAAAAAAAGGACTTGTAACCAATACACTATCGGGAGGAGGATTAAATTTCGAATTCCAGATTTCCCTCATTCTGGCGATACCATTTCTTTGGCTAGGGCTTATAAATAATGTATCTACTCCGAGTTCATCCTTTTTGAACTCCCTGCTGATTACATTCCATTTCCGCAGAGAATTTTTTATTTCAGTCTGAATTTTACGATACCGAAGTTTCGTTGTGTTGCCACAGAAGGCATTCGTTAAGTCCTGTAAAAAATCCAGTGTATTTTGAATAATTTTCAGGTCTGTATCACAATCCAAATTATAGTCAATTGAAGTAAATATTTCCTGATTTAAACAATATCCAGGGTGCGTGAGATTTGCTGACCCAATAATCAGTCTAATACAATCTGACCAATGAAGGATAGTGATTTTGGCATGCATTATTCCATTCTTTACCCTGCATGGCACAAGGTCCCAGCGCAGGCTGCGTTCACCCTTGCAGTTGTTCTGGTCCACCAGCACCATTCCACCATTCAGGCCAGCTAACTTCTCTTCCCTTTCAATTAAAAACGCAACGCCGTCATTTTCTTTTTCCGTTTCCATGGCCAAAAACCGTGTCAGGCATTCTTCCTCGAAAAATTCCGCATCAAATGTGAATGTTGTCGAAATAAATGAAATTGGGTTGGCTTTCACCGAATTTCCCTGGCCAGATTGGGGAGGCGACCAGCAATCCAACAATGATTTATAAACAGTTTCTTTTTTCATAGGTTAATATTTGCCGAGATCTTTCATAAACGACACTAATGTATAGGTTCGGTATTGATGAACATATTCGTCGTTGAGTTGAACACCTGATCCTTGAGTACTATTAAGAAGATAACTACTATTAGTGTGTTGCAGAATCCATGGAGCTTTACCCGTCGGTGGTTTGTTTTTCTGAACACGATAATGATGATCGATCAATAATCGTGTAAACTCTTTTGGATTAAACGACTCCCTCAATTGCTGAAAGTGTTCAAGAAATAATTTCGATTCGCCCGTAAATGGTATTAGAAGTTCATCAGCGCGTTTAAAAGCAAGTGGAAGTTGATTGCATGCATTGATCACTTGTGAAAGATTGCTGAGTTGGTTCAGGTCACCTTTACTTTGATGCGTTTCCATCCATTGGAGTATCTCGTAGAATGCGTTAAATAAGAGCCGGCATACACGCTCATAGGCCTGGATGGCCAAAAGTAATGGACGATTGTATATTGATGTTCTGAGATATTCTGAATGAACCTGTTTTTCAGATCCAGAAGCGTTTGCTTTTCTGCCGTCATCAGACAATAAAAACCTCATCAATTCAGCACGTGATTCCGTTTCTCCACCCAGTAATCGTTCAAAAATTAATTGTGCCTCCTTTTTCCCAGGGCTTTTTGGTGCCAGTGTATCCGCCAGACTATTGTAAAAGTCCCATGACCATGGTTTTGCTACTGCGCCCACTTTCAATCCATTGCTAACTGCCTCATATAATTTGTTCCGAAAGCTATTTCCACCGGAACCGCGCTCTTTCAGTCTGAATCCATCCAAGCTTTGTTCTTTTTCCCAGACATCCACCAGCTGTACTCCGAAGTCTCCGATGCTACTACCATCATGG
>JAATGW010000172.1 GCA_015654495.1 Chitinophagales bacterium | reverse complement strand
CTGGGATAATAAACTCGCGGAAACACCGGGTAAGTTTTTTGCGTTTCGGCTTGGCATCAGTCAGGTAAAAGGTTTGCAGGAAGAAGATATGAATTTACTTGTGTCGAAGCGAAATGGGTTATGTGCAAGTGTAAATGCGTTAAGAGACATCGGTTTGCCGGATGCCGCCATGGAAAAATTGGCGGGTGCAGATGCATTCAGAACAATTGGGCTTGACCGGCGCAGAGCCTTATGCGAGGTATCCACCAAGGATCGTTCCTTTGGAATTTTTGAGGGCCGGATCCCGGCGGATGCTACCGAAGAAAATGTATCGCTTCCCGAAATGACTGAACCAGAGCACGTAGTTCATGACTATGCAACTTTATCACTGTCATTAAAAGCGCATCCTGTAAGTTTTATCCGTGAAAAACTGGAAATGCTGAAGATCCGTTCTTCGCTTGAACTTCCATCAATGCATGATGGAGACCCTGTGAAAGTAGCCGGCCTTGTACTGGTAAGACAAAGACCCGGAACAGCGGGTGGGATTTGTTTTATGACAATTGAAGATGAATTTGGATTTTCAAATCTTGTCATATTCGAAAATCTTTTTGAGAAATACAGGAAAGAAATTCTGCAGTCGAAATTGATAATGGTGGAAGGCAAATTGCAGATAGAAGGAAAAGTGATCCATATTATTGCACAAAGATGTTTTGATATCTCCGGCTTTTTAAGGGACCTGTTACCAACAGATGAAATGCCATTATCACTCAATACGCTTTCCAGGGCAGATGAAAAAACTGCCGTTGTACCGAGTTATCCGGGAGCAAATAAAAAAGCAGGAGCACACACGAATCAGCAGGAATTGGTTTTTCCTGAAGCGAGGAATTTTAAATAGCTTCTTTCTTAAAAGCCAAATCAGAAACAATAAATTATGACATATATCCGGTTTGTAGATTGCCAGGCAGCAATTAAGTCCAGTATCACCACAATCCTATTCTAAGGATTTCCGGCAGTATGTCTAAATAAATAATAAATTCCTGCTAGCGGTTTTTAGATGTTTGAAATCCTATTCGTTTACGACGCTTAAATTCCACAACCACTTTATCTTTTTTTAAAAGATAGTTGATGGCTTCATAAACATCCCTGAACTGTATATTGTACCTGGATTCAAGTTCTTTTAGCTGCCTTGTTAAATCATCGTGCGACAGTGAATATTGACGGATAAATACAAAGGTTCGCATTATTCCCATATTTATTTCTATAGCTTTTTTACTTTTTAACACACTTGATAACATGGCGATGCCCTGTTCAGTAAAGGCAAAGGGTGTGGCTGGGCTAAATTTGACTTTCGCAGGCAGGAGCTTATCACAATTTGTGATAACCTCCTGCCACTCTTTAATTGAAAGCTGAAACATGAAATCATCCGGAAAACGATCAATATTGCGTTTAACTGCCTGTTTTAAAACTCTGTTTTCCACTTCGTACATAGCAGCAAGATCAAAATCAAATATCACTTTCTGGCCTCTTAGTTCAAATATCCTCTTTTGAATAAATCGAATTTCCATAATTTTCAGGAATTAATTTCAATTCCGGCTGTGCTAAGGTATAATCAAAGAATTGCCGCATTAAAGTAGAAACACATTTTGCCATCCGAAAATTCTCCGGAATTCAGTGAAAAAACACATCATTTCAACCATGCTGCCTCTGGACTCAACTAAAAAGACGCCTATAAAAACACTAACTTTAAACAACTGATATTCACTTTAAAAAAGCACAATATGAACCAGCTCAAAAAACTCACCCTGCCCTTGTTGATCCTGGTTTCCTTAGCTTTTGTTCCCTTCCATCATGGCTGGGCTGATTATGACCAAACCAAAGTTGTGGAGTACACAGGCGAAATTGTAGAATTTACTTATGAAAATCCACATGCGACAGCCAAAGTAAAAGATGGAAAAAAAACATGGATGGTTATACTTGCACCTACCAGCAGGATGGAGGCCCGTGGTGTACCCGTTGATAAATTAAAAAAAGGAAATAAACTTCACGTATACGGCTACCCGCACAAAAAAACAAAAGATGAAATGCGCGCCGAAAGGATATTTGTAGAAGAAGTTAAATATGAATTGCGCTGATTTTCTTCGCTGCAATAACTGACTGGTTGCGTGCACTGGAAGCGGGATCCTGGGCTGCAGGCATACGCCAATCCATCTGGCTTTATCCTTTTCTTGAAATCATGCATATTACCGGGATCGTATTGGTTGCGGGAGCAGCCATTCTATTCGATCTGCGTTTACTAAATATTTCTCTCCGGCTGCCGGTCGCCGATATGGCCCGCTATCTTCTACCCTGGTCGCGCCGCGGATTGATCCTCGTAATTCCTTCCGGCTTACTTATGTTCCTTACGAATGCAGAAGCGCTCGGATCAAGTACAGTATTTCAGCTAAAACTGATCTTGCTCCTATTGGCATGTATCAATGCACTGATCTTCGATAGATTTGTTTTTCGTACCCACCTGAAAATTGAGGGAGACAATACACCCACCCTTGCAAAATTCAATGCCGTAATTTCCATAATTGCATGGATTGCCATTATTGCCTGTGGCAGACTTATCGCCTACCTCTAACCTGTTCCACACTTTACGTTCAACGTTGAACGTAAAACCTATTTAATCTTCTTACCTGGCATCTCTCTTCCACCCTGAAACAACACCACACTCTCCACCTTATTCTGCGCATCACGTTTGAATTGCAGTTGCGCATCAATCACCTTCAGAAAAAAGAAATCTGCTTTCTCTGCAAAAACTTCAAATTCCGGCTGACCGGTGGCTTGCACCATTAACCTGCCGGATTTATTCCTTACAGTCAGTATAAATCCCGGGCTTAATTCATATTCACCTTCATATTGCCTGAGTGTTTCTTCATCTACAGCAATGGCAGTTCTTTCTTTTGGAATTTCATAAGGTTTATTATAAAGGATGGCGTAAATGCTTTCTGTAATCGCACTCAGGAATGAATTGGAACCATTATTCAGAAGTATGATGCAAATATCATCTGCGAAAAGCATCGAAATATTTGTTGTAAAACCATGGATGCCGCCGCCATGGCCCACACGCCGCATTCCGGAAACAGAATCAATACCAAGTCCGAAACCATATCTGTTCAATACCGGCGTGGCAGCCATCTCAAATGATGCTGCGGAAATTATTTTGTTATTTTTCAGCGACTGATACCATTTAAAAAGATCACCCGTAGTTGTATACATTGCACCGGCCGAAAATGATACCGAAGAATCCACTATCGGTGCAGGCGTCTGAACCTCGGCATTGATACGCATATATCCTATCGCCTTTTCATTACCTGCAAAATGTGTGAAATCAAAACCTGTATGTATCATCTTCAACGGTTCAAAAATCATTTTTCTTGCAGCTGCATAGTAGGTCATATGCGTTACATCTTCGATAATATATCCAAGCAATGTATAGGCCGAATTGGAATACTCCCATTTTGTTCCGGGTGAAAAATCAAGAGGCTTATTTTCAAACATAGCCATCATCTGCTTTCTGCTGATTGGTTTTGTCACCTCATTCTCCATAAAAGCTCCGTCGTTCGTATAGCTGTAAATACCGGAGGTATGCGTTAACAAATGCTTTATGGTAATACTATCACCCTTGGGATATGCCGGAAAATATTTGCTGAGTTTATCATTCACATTCAGCTTTTTTTGTTCCTGCAATTTCAGGATCATTATTGCTGTAAACTGTTTCGTAATAGAACCGATCTGCAATATTGTATTGGGATCATTGGCAATTTTATTTGCTGCGTTGCGCCATCCATAACCTTTATCCAGCAAAAATTTTCCGCCTTTAGCCACCAGCACCGTACCATTAAATTTGTACTGTTTTGCGTAGGCGCTCATAAGCTCATCCAGTTTTACCGCAGCATCCTGACCAACCAAAGACTGACCCATTACAGAAACCAGTACTACAACCAATATTTTTTTCATTCTGTTTAATTTATCGTCCCGCTAATATATCCAATGATTCCATTGAGATTAATTAAAGATATTATATGCCCGGAAACGGCGCATGATTCTGACCTCCTACGGGACAAAAAGGTTACAGGGAACCGCCCGACAGGGGAAAATATTCTGATATTCTTAAAAATTACCGGAAAGCAGGATATGTTGGCTTCTATGCTTCCATCAGCAAAGCATATGAATTCCGTTTTGCTTCCTGGTCGTATACATGGGTGACTATCATGAGCTCGTCAACTTTGGTGGCTGAGATAAAAGCTGCAACTTTCTCTTGAACCTGTTTCTTATCGCCGGTAAAACTATAGGTCATAAATGACCGCATGGCAGCTAATATCTCAGGACTGATATTTTCTGCTGCATCAGATGGCGCAGGCATGGGTTTCCTGATATCACGGATAACATTTGCGATCATTTGTTTGAATGAACGGGAGAGTTTCTCTGCTTCTTCGGATCTTTCAGCGGCAATCACATTAACCGCGGCCATTGTATATGGTTTTTTCAGATAGACAGAAGGTTGAAAATTACTGCGATAAATCTGGAGTGCCTCCATCAGAAATGTTGGAGCGAAATGACTTGCAAAAGCATATGGCAATCCCATCGCCGCGGCGAGATAGGCACTATCTGTACTCGAACCTAAAATCCAGACCGGAATTTCCAGTCCTTCGCCTGGGATCGCCCGCACCTTTGATGTCTTATTTTCAACCGAAAAATAATTTAGCAGTTCCTTCACCTGCTCAGGGAAATCATAACCGGCAAAACGGTCGCGGCGGAGGGCCATTGCCGTTACCTGGTCCGTTCCGGGTGCGCGACCAAGGCCGAGATCAATTCTGCCGGGAAAAAGCGATGCCAGTGTGCCGAATTGTTCTGCAATAACAAGCGGAGCATGATTTGGCAACATGATTCCGCCGGAACCCACACGAATTGTTTTAGTACCATTAGCAATATACCCGATCAATACCGAGGTAGCTGCGCTGGCGATACTTTCCATATTATGATGTTCGGCAAGCCAGAACCGGTTATAGCCCAGTCGCTCGCAGTGCTGTGCAAGGAGCAAACTATTATTATAAGTATCAGTAATTGATCTGCCTTCTCGCACGGTTGCCAGGTCGCGGATAGAAAATGGGATATCAAATTTAATTTGG
>JAATGW010000063.1 GCA_015654495.1 Chitinophagales bacterium | reverse complement strand
CCGTCATTCCGCCTTCCCGGCAGAAAAACTATATACTAAAATCAATCATGAAAGATTTTTCTAATCTGCTTTCTCCTCGTCATTGGTTTAAAGTTTCAGGTTATTTTTCAATAACATCTTAGCGTCGCGCTGATAGTAAGACTTCCTAACGAATAAGTTTAAATATTGTGATTGATATTGAATATTTCTGGACGTTAACGAGGTGATTTGCCAGGCTTTTGGTGCTGGTCAAATTACTGATGTGTCAGATTCCAATATTTCCATTAATATTAACATTTAAACTTTATTTTTTGATTTAACAGAATACAAGATAACACCGTTCTGCCTTCACAGCATACGAACTAAAAACCTGGATGGGCTGATGAATAAAAGACTTCTGTTGATAGTGATTTATCTGGCCTTTATCAGTCTCGGGCTTCCCGATTCATTGCTCGGTGCTGCATGGCCCACTATGTTTCAGCATCTGGCAGTACCCATTCATTATGCAGGATTTATTTCGATGATTGTGGCAGCCGGAACCGTTATTTCCAGTTTGCTTAGCGCGGGGCTGATTCGTAAATTCGGGACCGCTGCCATTACCACCACCAGTGTATTGATGACTGCAATGGCACTCCTGGGGTTTTCCTATTCACATCAATTTATTTTTCTTTGTTTACTGGCTGTTCCACTCGGTTTAGGAGCGGGCTGTATCGATGCGGCATTGAATAATTATGTCGCACTGCATTATGACGCAAAACATATGAACTGGCTGCATTGTTTCTGGGGTATAGGTGCAGCCATCGGACCTTTACTGATGTCGAAATACCTTGTTATGGGTGAAAGCTGGGCTAAGGGCTATAATACTGTTGCCTGGATTCAAATTTCGATTGCAGTCATTTTATTTATTTCATTTCCGCTTTGGATAAATAATAATTCAAAGGATGAACATGCATCTGGCGGGAAAACATCAGTGAAAACTTTGATTGCTATTCCGGGTTTGAAACAGATGTTGATCATTTTTTTTTGCTATTGTACTATTGAGGCCACTTTTGGTTTATGGGGAGCAAGTTACCTGGTTTTCGTCAGGGGATTTGAGCCGGCAGAGGCGGCAAAATATGTTTCATTCTATTATCTGGGAATTACATTAGGTCGTTTTTTCTCCGGCTTTATCAGCTCCAGGGTAAACAACCTGCAGATGGTTTATTTTGGCCAGGGTATTATCATTCTAAGCATAATTATTCTGATGCTTCCGTTCCGCGTCACTTTATTTCCAGGCTTTTTTCTGATAGGCCTTGGCTGCGCTCCAATTTTTCCTGCGCTTCTCCATGAAACTCCACGGAATTTTGGAGAACAGTATTCGCAATCTATTATGGGGATGCAAATGGCCAGCGCGTACGTTGGTATAACTTTAATGCCATTTCTATTCGGAAAATTAGCCTCCTGTTTTAGTTATTCCTCGTTGATCTGGTTTATAGCAGTGGTACTTTTCCTTAAAATTTTTCTGAATTATGGAGTAAATCAAAAGGTCGCCATGAGAAAAAAGTTGTTGTCAACACATGATTAAATAATACCGATTCATTTTTGTTTTCAGGCGCTCTTATTAAATTTTGCTTAGCTGTCGCATTCACACCCTGATGACATACGCTTAGAACAACAATCGTGAGGCTTAATAATAAGTACAGTCATTTATAGCTAAAAGTGGAATTAGCAGGTCTTCACAAAAAATAGCTATTTGTATGATTCGCTTGAAATTTACATCCCCTGTATCTGAGTTTTGAAGGTTGTCGGCAAGACAGGATTCGCTGCGCTAATCCCTGAGCGAACGGTCAGAAATAAAACCTGATTTTGGCTGTTTACTTCTCGAATGGGCTGTTTACTTCTTACTTCTTACTTCTTACTTCGAACTTCGGACTTCGTATTTCGTATTTCAAATGTCAGTCGGGCAGGGAACCTGCGACCCTCTGTAAGAATTGATTGATTATATTAAATAAAAAAGCCCGCCGATGCTCTTTGAGCTTTGGCGGGCGAAGTCGGGAAGACAGGATTCGAACCTGCGACCCCCTGGTCCCAAACCAGGTGCGCTACCGGCCTGCGCTACTTCCCGAGGCTAAACGATTGATATTCAGTGTTAAATGAAATCCAATACGCTGTTAGCGGCTGCGAAGTTAGGGAAATTATGCCTTTGCCACCTAAGTTTTTCCCATAGATTTTTGAAATTTACCCAAAAAACTTCAGCGCTTTATCTGCTTCAAAAGTATTCCGATAGTCGATCCCTGCAATAAAATCGACAATACCACAACGGTATAAGCGATGGCCACAAGCGTTGTTCCATGGTCATTATCTGTAAGACTTAAAGCAAGTGCTATTGAGATACCACCGCGAAGCGCACACCATGTGAGCATTTTTACCGCGCCTTTTTCAAGGGGATATTTCCGGTCGAGAAAAAAGCACGGAATTAAAACAGAAAGCCAGCGCGATAATACCACTGCGCAATAAGATACCAATCCGATCAACAGCAGGTTTCCTGTGACAGGTACTACCAGCATTTCAAGTCCGATCAGCAGGAACAGCAATGCATTTAAAAGTTCATCAATTAGTTCCCAGAATTTCAGCAGGTAGTCCTGTGTTGTTTCACTCATCGCCTTAAATCTCGTGGTATTGCCGGTGATCATTCCTGCAATCACCATCGACAATGCGCCGGACACATCCATCTTTTCTGCCAGAAAATATCCACCCATCACAAAGGCAATGGTGATAAAAATTTCAGTCTTGTAATTATCAATAGTCTTCAGCAGAAATACACAGGCGAATCCAATAAGGACTCCCCATAAAATTCCGCCGCCCGCTTCTCTTAAAAACAACCAGCCAACCTCCCACCATCGAAAGCTTGCAACACCTTTTTCAGCAATTTCTACGAGGCCGATAAACAGCACAATGCCAACTCCATCATTCAGCAGGGATTCACCAGCCAGTTTTGCCTGCAGACCTTTTGCAAGAGAGGAATGACGCAGGATGCTACTAACTGCAATCGGATCTGTGGGTGAAATCAATGCGCCGAAAATCAGACAGTAAATCAGCGGGATGTCCATACCCAGCCAGTGCGTAAGCATGTACACAAGAATGCCGGTGATAAAGGTACTCAGCACAACACTGATGGAAGCAAAAGTGATTATAGATACAATGTTTTTGCGGAAATTCTCCCTTTCCACATGCAATCCGCCGGCAAATAGCAGGAAGCTCAGCATCACATGCATCAACAGGTCTGAAAAATTCACGGTGTTCAGTACCGATTGCATTTTTACCGAAAGTGAAGGAAACCACTTACCGGTAAACAGTAACAGTAAAGAACAACCGAGAGACAACACCAGTATTCCGATCGACGCAGGAAGCTTTATAAAACGGGTGTTCAGATAACTGAACAGGGCAATAAAAATCATCAGTAGTATAAATGCCGTATAAATCCCTTGTGATAGCATTTGCGGTCACCTGTTGAATGAGTTCAGTAAATCGAATTTCCGGAGCCTGACCGAAATTTAGTTTTTTTTCTGACAGCAGATTGGATGCCCTTTTAAAAAAAATACAGTGGGGTATTTGCGGGAATTATTCTAATTACCCAAATTTAGCATAGGTTTTATACACTACACCTATTATGCCCCTCAAGTACTCGTCAGATAAGGATTTTTTTTGTGGATTGAATTTCTATGGTTTACTTTGTAGTGTATAATATATACACCACATGGCTTTT
>JAATGW010000401.1 GCA_015654495.1 Chitinophagales bacterium | reverse complement strand
GCCTTTTCCTGTTACAGTTACTGTTTCTGTTACTATTTCACCTCCATTCCTTTTTCTCTTCCGGCAATAGAAAACGCCGGTATGGAAGTTAGTGTGGATTCAGGTGAAGCTTTCTTTGTGGGTGTTAGAACTTAAAACCTAAAACTTACAACCTGATAACCTGACATCCCTTTCTGTTTCTGTTTCTGTTTTCCGTTTCTCTTTCTTCGTCTTTCTCTTGCTCTTTTCTCTTGCTCTTTTCTCTTTCTCCGTCAGATCAGTCGCTTTTCCATTACATAATGCGGTATGGTCACTTCTAAAAACTCGTTGCCGTTGGTACGGTAGCCGAGCTTTTCATAGAAACCGATAGCCGTTTTACGGGCGTGCATGTTCATATTTTTAAATCCGCGGTCGCGGGCGATATTTTCAGCAAAATTCATCATGGTAAAGCCAATCCCTTTTCCCTGCTGGCTGTTTAGAACCGCCATTTGACGGAGCTTACAGGTTGCATTGTCGATTTTTGTAATAAGACAGCAGGCCAGCAGCTTTTCATCATCAAAAGCTCCGATCAGGATATCTTCTTTTTCCCGCTCAAGTTCATCAGGAGTAAATTTCAGGCCCAGTGGTTTTCGAAGTATTTCGAAGCGCAGATCTATCATCTTTTGGTATTCCCAGGAACCATGATCAATGATTTTTAAAGCCATAATAACAAGATAATTGAAATTTGGAGACGGGAATTAAAAATAAAAAAAAATTGGTTTTCTGCATCAGTGGGCCTGGTCACCAGCAGTTGTATGTATATTCTGAAATCCTTATGGGGCTTGAGAAATCGCCGATTATTGATTTGATTTTACAGGCATTTATAACTCTCTGTACGGCAAAAATTGTTTTTATGTCAAAAACTCTATTTTTGCACCCAGTAATAACCAAATTTTACAAACATGTCAGACATTTCAACTAGGGTAAAAAAGATTATTGTTGATAAGTTAGGAGTAGACGAAGCGGAGGTTACTCCTGAGGCATCTTTTACCAATGACCTCGGAGCAGATTCACTGGATACAGTAGAACTGATCATGGAATTTGAGAAAGAATTCAACATTTCTATCCCCGATGAACAGGCTGAGACTATTACTACGGTCGGACAGGCTGTTGCTTACCTGGAAGAGCACGCGAAATAAGCTCGAGCCCCAGGCATACCTGGTTTACTATGAATTTAAAACGAGTTGTTGTTACAGGAATTGGCGCCATTACACCTGTGGGTAATACTGCACCGGAATACTGGAGTGGGTTAACCGGAGGTGTATCTGGCGCCGGTTTTATTACATTATTTGATGCTTCAAAATTCAAGACCCGCTTTGCCTGCGAGGTTAAGAACTTTGATCCTGTAGCTTATTTTGACCGCAAAGAAGCGCGAAAAATGGATCGTTTCACCCAACTTGCGCTGGTGGCGGCTGATGAAGCCGTTAAAGATGCAGGTATCGGGGATAATTCAGTAAATCCTGATCGTACCGGGGTGATTTTTTCAAGTGGTATCGGAGGCTTAATTACATTCCAGGAAGAAGTGATGAATTATGCCCGTGGTGATGGAACCCCGCGGTTTAATCCTTTCTTCATTCCGAAAATGATTCTTGATATCGCGGCAGGACAGATCTCCATGCGGTATGGATTCCGCGGACCCAATTTTGCCGTGGTCAGCGCCTGCGCCTCATCGACCCATGCAATTATTGAGGCTTTCAATACGATCCGGCTAAATAAAGCAGATATCATCGTTGCCGGCGGAAGTGAAGCTGTAATCTGTGATGCTGGCGTTGCGGGGTTCAATGCAATGAAAGCACTCAGCGAACGAAACGATGACCCGAAAACTGCATCAAGACCATTTGATAAAGACCGCGATGGGTTTGTAATGGGAGAAGGTGGAGGAGCGCTTATCCTTGAAGACCTTGAGCATGCGAAGAGAAGGGGCGCAAAAATATATTGTGAGATCGGTGGTGGTGGAGCAACTGCAGACGCTCATCATATTACTGCTCCGCATCCGGATGGATTGGGAGCACTGAGTGTAATGAGGGCCACATTGGATGATGCGGGACTAAAACCTGAAGACATTGACTATATCAATGTGCATGGAACTTCAACACCACTGGGCGATATAGCTGAAACAAAGGCAATCCTCGGCGTATTTGGCGAACACGCTTATAAGATCAATATCAGCTCAACCAAATCAATGACCGGACATCTGCTCGGTGCTGCCGGTGTCATCGAATCCATTGCATGCGTTTATGCTGTGGTGCACGACCTGGTTCCGCCAACTATCAACCACTTTAACCAGGATCCCGGACTTGATTCAAATCTCAATTTCACTTTCTGGAAATCTCAGCAAAAAACGGTAAGAGCCGCATTAAGTAATACATTTGGATTTGGTGGGCATAATGCGTCTGTGATCGTAAAAAAATATGTTGATTGAAATAGCGTTAATGGGTGACTGCGTTGTTAATTTACGTTTAGCCCTTATCGTCCGTTTACTCTGAGTCAAACTTATAAATGCAAACCTGTGCATTTCTGGATTCAATATCTCCGCACTAAAAAAACTGACAGAGCTTATTACAAACAGCTTGTCAATATTCTCGGCTTCGCACCCGGGCACCTTAATCTATATACAACTGCCCTGAGCCATCGTTCCGTTAAAGAAAGTGCTGATGAAAATAATGAGCGGCTTGAATACCTGGGCGATGCGGTACTAAGCGGAATCGTTGCAGATTATCTGTTTAAAAGATATCCCTACAAAGGCGAAGGTTTCCTCACCGAGATGCGTTCCAAAATGGTGAACCGCCAAACGCTGAACGAGATTGCAGTAAAAATGGGATTGAAAAAAGTTACCCTTTTCAATAAGAGCGATAGTTCACTTAAGATCAGTCAGATTTTTGGAAATACCCTGGAAGCCCTGGTAGGAGCCATTTATCTTGATAAAGGCTATGATCGTACAAAGCACTGGGTATATGAAAGGATCGTGAACCCGCATCTGTTTATAGAAGATCTTGAAATTCTGGAAATCAACCATAAAAACAAATTATATGGCTGGGCAAATAAGAATGGAAAGGCACTGGAATTCGAAACCCTCGATGAAAAAATGGAGAATGGCCGTCGTTTGTTCCGCGTCGGTGCAGTAGTTGATGGTGAACTGATCGCAGAAGGAAAAGCCTATAATAAAAAAGATGCGAGCCAGATCGCAGCTCAGATCGCTGTAGAGAAACTGGGG
>JAATGW010000099.1 GCA_015654495.1 Chitinophagales bacterium | reverse complement strand
AATTTAATAAGTTCTTACCTGATATTAATCAGTCCTCTTGGTGCCTCCTTCTCTGGCTTCCCTCAGCCTTGCTAATGCGTCAGTTTGCTTGACAGTCACACCTGGTTTCTTGACCTCACGTCCACTTGCAGTGAATACTTAGTTAGTCTGGTTTGAACTCATTGTTCTTTGTTTGAAATTATATACTTTCTGTGTATAAAGTTAAATATTATACTTAATCACTCCTAATTGGCGGTATTATCTTAATATCAACATTGATCAGCGGATATTCGCTGTTATCAACATGCCCTACAAGTTGTTTGGCAATTACCGGAGTGAAACCAACAAATTCACGATCCACAATTTTCACCGTCCAGCTCACTTTTGGAATTTTTGCAGGAAGCCGTCCATAAACTTCCCGTTCCATATCTTCCACAATTTCAGGACGGCGTTGTTTCCACCAGATTTCCGGGCTCGCTACTTTCTTTCCGTTTTTTAGTGTGAGAACATCAGGAAGTACAGGATATGGATTTGCGACCGACTCATCATAATTAGCGTGATTTGGTGCTGACTCGTCGCCACTCGGGCCGGGGCGAAGACTTTTTATTCCGAGCTGCTTCATCATATTTTCATGATCCTGCTGTGAGGTAAAAGTCACCAGCTTCGGATACTTACTGCTGTCGATTTGAGCATTTAATTTATCAGGAAGAAAAGAACTTAAAATCAGCAAAAGACTTATTCCTATTTTCATACAGCATTTCGTTTCTGATACCGTGTAAGTTGAAATGTAATTTATGCATTCCATTTTAAATTTGTCAATATTCCGACTTGCATTGTCAGCATACTAAAGCTTTAAAACTTCCGGATGAAATACAAATGGATTGCACCTCATGTTTTATGTTTCTGTTTTGTTCTCATCACTCAAACAGTTCTTTCCCAGGTAAGGCTACCGCGATTAATAAGGGACAGTATGGTTCTGCAACGGGACACACGCCTTAAGATCTGGGGTTGGGCGGCCGGCAGAGAAAAACTTACGATTACTTTCAATGGAAAAAAGTACAGGACTACCGCTGATCAGTCGGGTCAATGGTTCGTATACCTCGCGCCGGCAAAAGCAGGCGGACCATTCACCATGGACATATCGGCAAGTAATAAAATAAGTATAAAAGATATTCTTGTTGGTGATGTTTGGCTTTGTTCAGGGCAATCGAATATGGTACACCAGATGGGATTGCATAGCGTGAGATATGCAGCTGAAATTGCTTCTGCCAACTTTCCGCAGATAAGACAATTCTGGATCCCTACCTTAACTGAATTTTCTGCACCGCAGCAGGATCTTCCCACCGGCTTCTGGAAATCCGCAAATGCAAAAGATGTAAATGATTTTTCTGCGGTAGCTTATTTTTTTGCAAGGGAAATTTTTCAGAAATACCAGGTACCGATTGGTTTGATCAATGCAAGTGTTGGCGGCACTCCGATTGAAGCCTGGATGAGTGAAGATGGTCTGAAAGAATTTTCTGATGCAACGCAGATCCTGCAAAAGAATAAGGATACTTCGTATATAAACAGCATTGCACGAAGAATCGCGAATGCAAATAAACCGCCTGAAAAAAACAAAGGCCTTTTTTCAGTTTCCTATTATGACACGGGCTATACTCCGAAAAACTGGCACCTGATAAATGTACCCGGTTACTGGGAAGACCAGGGAATAAAAGATCTTAATGGCATCGTATGGTACAGAAAAGAAATTAATGTTCCTGAATCAATGACCGGTACTCCGGCCAGGGTTTTTTTAGGTAGAATTGTTGACGCAGATATCTTATATATCAATGGCAAACAGGTAGGACAAACAACCTATCAGTATCCGCAGAGAAGGTATACAGTGCCGGCAGGTGTATTAAAATCCGGCAAAAATATTGTAGTCGTCAAGGTGACAAATAATTCCGGCAAAGGAGGTTTTGTTCCCGACAAACCCTATTGTTTGTTTACAGAAAAAGATACAATTGATCTGAAAGGTGATTGGCATTACAAAGTCGATGAAGTATTTCTGCCACAGAAACCGGATCCTGCAATTCCTGCTCCGATCATCAGGCAATACCAGCCTTCAGCTTTGTACAATGCAATGATTGCACCGCTTGTGAACTACGCCATAAAAGGATTTCTCTGGTATCAGGGCGAAGCCAATACAGTTCGCGCCGCCGAATATGCAAAATTGCAACCTGCGCAAATCACCGACTGGAGAGTAAAATGGAACCAGGGTGAGCTTCCCTTTCTTTATGTACAGCTTCCGGGGTTTATGGAGATGAATTATCTGCCTTCTGAAAGTCAGTGGGCAGCTTTCCGTGAATCTCAACTGAAATCATTGTCGGTTCCCAATACTGCCATGGCGGTAGCTATTGATCTCGGCGAATGGAATGATATTCATCCCGACAGAAAAAAAGAAGTTGGGGAGCGACTGTCATTAGCTGCGCGCAACCTGGTATATGGTGAAAAAAATCTGGTATACTCAGGGCCGGTATATCAATCAAAAGAAATCAGGGAAAACCAGATCATACTAACGTTCATGCATACTGGTACAGGATTAAAAAGCGCTGATGGAGAAAAACTGAGCCAGTTTGCTATCGCCGGTGCTGATAAAAAGTTTGTATGGGCAAATGCGAAAATTCAGGGTGATAAAGTGGTTGTGTGGAGTAATGATATAAAAGATCCATTGTATGTACGATACGCCTGGGCAGATAATCCTGACGGAGCCAATCTTTTCAATAATGAAGGTTTACCCGCGTCTCCATTCAGGACGGATGAGTGAACTACGTTTAACGTTCAACGTTAAACGTTAAACCCGCTCAAAAAGTCATTCAGATTTATTAAAGCCTCCCCAATTGTATTGTTAAAATAGATATACACGGATTTACCCCGGGCCAGCCAGCGATTCACTGTATCAGCATAGGGTTGTAAATTATCTTTGCTGTAGCTGCCACGATAGTCGCCCGCAATTCCATGAAAACGGAGATACGCAAAATCTGTCCAGGGTTCAAACGATGGTGGAATTGACCGGGGCATATCATGCAGCACCAGCCCCACCCCCAGGGCTTCCAAAAGAGCAAAACAATCTTTGTTATACCATGCACTGTTTCTGAATTCCACATTCAGTTTCCAGCTGCGATCAGGATCATCAGCTATGATCCTGGTAAGAAGTAATTCCAGTTGGGCTGGGTCATATCCAGTGCCTGGAGGCAACTGCACCAGCAAAGCGCCTCTTTTGGTCTGCACACCATTGATTGATTCCATAAACCTGTTCAATACCTGTTCATCAAACACCAGACCCTTATTATGGGTGATGTCGCGGAACATTTTAAAACTGAAACGGAAATGATCCGGCACTTCAGTTTCCCAACGGGCTGTTGTTTTTTTCATCGGAATACGGTAGAAGGAACTGTTGACTTCAATACTGTTGTACAATGAAGCATAGAAACTGAGCCTGCTCCTGTTCCTGAATTCCGGGGGAAATAATGTCTTGTTTGCTACAGGTAACACAAGTCCGCTCGTACCGGCATAAATTTGATTTATCAGGTGTACAGGTAGCGGTTCAGTATTGAATCGGGAGATAACAGACATTTGAACGAACAGAAAATTTACATGCCGGTACCAACCCTTTCAGAATGGAACAGCAATTATTTTCTTAGTCAACAAATATGACCTCAGGAAGGTTGAGTTTGCATTTTTTATTAAAAGACCTCACAACATATTGTGTAAGCTCAGGGGATTTCCCTTCATCGTGCATATGCATAAAAAAGTAAACTTCTTCAATTCCGCCGTCAAGCCATTTTTTTATTCTTGTTGCCCACTGATCTATCCGTGGAAAATCTGAGGGGTGAAGGCTGTTGCCTACAAATCGTATAAAAGTTTTGGGGATAGTAAGATTCATATGAAGCACATCTCTCCTGCCGGCGGTATCAGTAATTACGGAACCAATTTTTAATTCCCGGAGTTTCGCATAATATCGCTCTGTAAGTTTTCTATCGGCATAAAAATCTGCCCATCTTTCTTCGATAAAGAATTCTATGTCTTTTGGAAGCGATTCGAGATACTGAAAAAACTCTTTCTCACCCTGTGCGTCCCATTTTATTTTTTCGTCGTGTGTGATAAAAACAGGTCCCAGTTCATTTTTCAGTGCCCGCACATTCTTCAGAAAATCTTTTGTTACGGAGGCTTTTGTTGGTGAGTTTTTGATAAAGCTCATTCCCCTATGCGCCTTTGGACAGAATTTAAACAGAGGATTATCCACTTCCTTCATCCAATCCCTGAATTTCTCCGGCCCATAAATTTTATAGTGGGTCGCATTGAGTTCGATTGAATCATAATGCTTACCATAATGATGCAGGAAATCCTTTTCCTTTGTTCCTTTGGGATAGATTTTACCAATCCATTCCCTGCGGCCCCATTTGGCACAACCCAGAAATACCTTTCCCTTACCCTTACCACCCGCCAGTACCTCTGTGTTGTTTTTAGGTTCCGGCGGAAGTTTAAAGGAAACCTTTTCGAGTTCTTTTTCAGTGAGTGCGCCGAATTCCATATT
>JAATGW010000447.1 GCA_015654495.1 Chitinophagales bacterium | reverse complement strand
TGGCGCCAGGGAATGATGGGGCATGTGAAAGCGCAGTACAATTGCATAAAAGTTCTTTCAGAAACAGATTTTACCGAAGATTTAAAAGCAGTGGACATACCGGTACTTATACTTCATGGTGAAGATGACCAGATAGTGCCTATTAATGCTACGGCACGTAAAGCGATCAAATTATTAAAGAGGGGCAAACTCATTACCTACCCCGGTTTTTCGCATGGCATGCCCACAACAGAAGCTGCAATCATCAATAACGATATTCTCGAATTCATAAAAGGAGGTGCAGTGGCTGATGCAAACCCACCGTATAAAGAAGTGCTAAATTAGCAGGAAGGATCAGAACGACAGATGCGTAAAAAAGAGAACGGCTCAGACGAAAGGCAGGGGGTAATCGATGAAGAATCGATTGCCCGCTTTGTGAATTCAATTATGCCTGTGATTGAGTCAGAAATGGAGTTGATGTTTGGCGTTAATAAAAATTGACAGGTAAAAACATGAATACCTCATACGGGAGGGAGAAATTTGCCGGGATATTTACTTTTAGTGATTGGGTTTTCCCGGATGTTTCATATCGATCAGGATGGTAGTAAGATAAATTATCTGTTCGCCGGTAAAAGCAATTTCCTGGTCGACTTTCAGAGTTTGTTTCTTCAAAAGCCGCGGCATTATTTCCGGCAGGCATGGGTTGATTCAGAATTGTATACATTGTACTTAAATAACACAAATTCCCGGCCTATAAATTTTTGTTCAGGTTGCTTTCTTACTGTCACTATTTCTATTAAAGATCAGTATTCCGCTAAACATTACAACAGCAGCCGCAAGAAGCGCTTCGTTGATAAAGGGAATAATAATATATCGCATTCCGGTAACACCCTGTAGCATTAGCAGGCACTCATTAAAAATTATACCCGAAATAAATATCCAGATGCCCGTTACAAAATATCTTCCGGTGGTCAGTACATTCATCGGGATAATATAACCCAAAATAAAAATGGTGATCATGCCAAGTAAGACAAGGTGGAGGTATCCTATTACAATCGGTCTGAAACCAAAAGCCAGCTGGCTCAATGCAGGATGAGTCGACCCCAGTTGCAGCAAAAGTTTTATGGTGAGTGCAACTGAAGATAGCAGCAGCAATTGTCTGCCGGTTTTTGGCAGGATCTGTTTGATGGAAGATTTATTTCCTAAAAGCAATTTAACAAGCATCAACCAGCCCGCAACCTGAGCGATGGCCGACACAATTATAAGCCAATGAATAATCTTTGGTATCTGCATCCATAGTACGGACAAAAAATAAGCAGGAACGCATGCGAGACAAAACAGCCAGAAGATAATTCTGAGTCGTTTTTCTGATGAAAATATTTTTTCCAGCTTTGAAACAAGTAAACCCATTCCTGCAAAAAAGAACCAGCCATTATATTGAAAATGCAGAAAATAATAAACTGCTGCGAGGTACCCTTTCTGGTCCGCAATTTTATTGCCCATCATGTAAGCCAGGGAAAAAGCACCCAATGATGAAATAGCAGAAAATAACAATGCTGCTTTAAACCAGTAATGACTGCTGGATTTTTGTGCTATTGTATCTAAATCTTTCCAATAACGTATCGCAAAAAAAAATGAGTTAAGTATGGATAAAGTTGAAAAACTGATTGACCCGAAACTATAACCCTGCCATGAAAAAAAGATCAGCATCCCGTATGCAGTTATAAGATTGCCATACAAAAGCCAGCGATACTTCCTAAAGATATCCTGTCCTTTATGCTGGCTAAGAAATTGAACCAGCAATACCATCAGCACCTGTGTTATCCACCCGGCAAAGGCAAAATGCGAATGACCATGGAGTAAATATTTCTGGTCAATGAACGGGAGTGAAAATGCAATTTTATAACGAAGAATAACTCCGAGTATTGAAAGGAGCAGCAGGTTTAAAAATGAGATCCGTATCCAGCGTTGTATAGAAGAACCCAAATTTTTATTTAGGATAAAAATAAAAGCATGGGATCAAAACAAATATGATTGCAATCATAAATCAGCAAAACACCTTTCCTTTATCTATCAGGAGTTCTCCTTTTTCGTGCATATGACGTATCGACCTGATCACTGTTTCTACCCGCAGGCCTGTCATATCCGCAATTTGTTGCCTGGTGAGTTTAAGCTGGTTGCAATCGGCGCAAAAATTTTTGTTTTCTTTTTTGAGATAATTCAGCAATGCCCTGATCATGATTTCAGGATTATGACAGGCAAGTGATTTTAGCAGTATTATTTTAAAGCGTACTCTTTGAGCCAGCAACCTGCTGAACTTAAAATGAAGTTCCTGGTTTTCTTTAATAAGCTGTGTAAAAACAGGTTTGTGTAAGCGGATCACAACAGAATCTTCCTCTGCAATAGCGGTGGCAGCATAAGGCTCATCATCGAACAAAGGCAATTCCCCAAAACATTCTCCGGCTTCAATAATTACCTGAATGAATTCTTTTCCTTCTTCATTAATATTTATCCACTTTATGCGCCCGCTTACCAGTTGATAATAAAAACAACAGGTCATCCCTTCACGGAAAATTGTACTTCCTTTCGGCATTTTCTTAAAGGCTGCCCCGCAGGCGAGCAACAGGTCAACATCGATCATGAGTTACTGATAGGTTAAAGAAATAATTACACTTCCAAAGCTAATTTGAAGGAATGTTTCGGAAGATGAACCTGGACAGCAGGACATATGATTTTGCTCATATTTCCTTTTAATCGCAGTGCAAGCTAGACTTAATTGCCGGAACCTGACATAAAAGATCAATTCCCCATGTTTCTCACTCTATATGATTGAACGCATAACATGAAGACAGGAGCCACAGTAATCTTGCAATGTCAATTCTAAATTCAAAAAAACGCATTATGAAAAAATTATTTGTTGTCGCAGCTATAGGATGCCTGACTATGCTGACCTTCTCCTGGGGTGGGTGTGATTCAAATACAGAAACACCAGCGCCTGTTGACGAAACCAAAAAATCAGAAAATGGTAACCCTTCTTATGATCCACATCGGGGTGAAGGAAAGTTTACAAAAGTGGAAGTAGGCGCCAGCTTAGATGCCGCCATGGCCGAAACAGGTAATAAAGTGTTCGGCGTTAAATGCAGCAGTTGCCACAAACTTACCGAGGAAAAATTAGTTGGTCCTGGTTGGAAAGGAGTAACAGCAAGGCATAGTCCTGAATGGATCATGAACTTCATGACAAATACAGATGCAATGATTGATAAGGATCCCAAAGTACAGGCACAACTTGAAATATGTCTGGTTCGTATGCCCAATCAGAACTTAACTGACGCGGATGCAAGAGCCCTTTATGAGTTCCAGCGGAAAAATGACGGGGTAAAATAACAAACACGAACAAAGTTTAATCTTAATTGTTTAATGATGAAAAAATTAAAAGCCACCTTCCCCGCTTTTGTGTCGATTGCATTGCTATTTGGTATGCCCGCATGTAAACCAAAAAACGCAGGTAACACCGTAAGTTCGGATGCAGCGGATAAAGTATATGTTGCCCCAGGCCAGTACGACAAATTTTACAATTTTGTATCAGGAGGATTCAGCGGACAGATGAGTGTGTACGGTTTGCCTTCCGGCCGTCTGCTTCGGGTTATTCCGGCATTTTCTGTAGATCCTGAAAAAGGATGGGGTTACAGCGAGGAGACAAAGCCCATGCTCAATACATCTCACGGCTTTGTACCATGGGATGATCTGCATCACGTGCAGGTTTCAAAGACCAATGGCGAATATGATGGACGTTGGGTTTTTGGAAATGCGAACAACACACCCAGAGTAGCAAGAATTGATCTGAAAACATTCAGAACAGTTGAAATAATTGAGTTGCCAAACAGCGGAGGCAATCACTCTTCACCGTTTATTACTGAAAATACGGAATACGTTGTTGCAGGTACACGTTTTAGTGTACCTCCGGATGATAAAAACGGAGATGTACCGATCAACACTTACAAACAGAATTTCAAAGGCACCATCAGTTTTATTAGTGTTGGAAAGGAAGATGGTAAAATGGACATTGCTTTCCAGATACAATGCCCTGGTTTTAATTTCGATTTAAGTCGTGCCGGTAAAGGTGTATCACATGGTTGGTTCTTCTTCTCCTGTTATAACACTGAACAGGCAAATACGCTGCTCGAAGTAAATGCATCACAAAAGGATAAGGATTTTATAATGGCAGTAAACTGGAAAAAAGCAGAAGAATACCTGAAAGCTGGCAAAGGCCGAAAACAAACAGTAAAATACGCTCACAATATCTATAGCGATATAACACATTCGGCAACCTCCGAAATAAGAACAGAAGTTACCGTGCTTGATGCAAAAGAGTTGAAAGACATTTGTTATTTTTTTCCATGTCCCAAATCGCCGCATGGCTGCGATGTAAGCCCTGGCGGCGAATACATTGTAGGCAGTGGAAAATTAGCTGCATTGATTCCTGTTTTTAGTTTTGAAAAAATACAAAAAGCCATTGCCGCAAAAGATTATATAGGCGAATTTGAAGGCATCCCAATTCTTAAATACGAGTCGGTTTTATATGGAGAAGTTCAAAAGCCCGGACTGGGCCCATTGCATACTGAGTTTGATAATAAAGGCAATGCTTACACTTCGATGTTTGTATCATCCGAGGTTGTAAAGTGGAGCCTGAAAGATCTCACAGTATTGGACAGGGTGCCTACATATTACTCAGTCGGTCACTTAACCGTTGCTGGTGGAGATACTAAAACACCCAATGGAAAATACCTGGTTGCTTATAATAAAATAACCAAGGATCGTTTTCTGCCTACAGGACCGGAACTGTCACAGAGCGCGCAGCTATATGATATCAGTGGTGATAAGATGCAATTGATATTAGATTATCCAACGATCGGCGAACCTCATTATGCCCAGATAGTGCCTGCAGAATTGATTAAAGGTAATTCCGTTAAGTTTTTTAAAATGGAGGAGAATAAAAATCCCTACTTCTCTAATGGCGAAGGGACAACAAAAGTTGTGCGCGAAGGAAATAAGGTACATGTGAATATGACGGCCATCCGATCCCACCTCACCCCCGATAATATTGAAGGGATAAGAATGGGCGATGAAGTTTATTTTCATATTACCAACCTGGAACAGGATTGGGATGTGCCCCATGGATTTGCAATAAAAGGAGCTTCAAATGCAGAGTTACTGATCATGCCGGGTGAAACACAAACATTGAAATGGAATCCTGACAAAGTCGGAATTTTTCCGATGTATTGTACCGACTTCTGCAGCGCATTACATCAGGAAATGTCGGGTTATATCAGAGTATCTCCCGCCGGCAGTAACGTACCACTATTATTCAGTACGGGCAAAAACTACCCGGCATCAGACAGTGCAAATAAGAAATGATCTTTCAGAAGAATGAACAGGTCTTTCTTTAGCCTGTTCGTTTTTGTAAAATCTGTAAATATCAAAAATGAAAAATCAAAAGCTGCAACCCTGGATAAGATGTTTGCTGATATTTTGCGGACTTGCACTCATAATTGTTCTCTTTGTTCCTATGTGGAGAATTGATCTGGTAGCGCCGCAATATCCTGAAGGTTTGATGCTTTTAATATATCCTGATAAACTTGCCGGAAATGTAGATATCATTAACGGACTGAATCATTATATCGGGATGAAAACCCTGCATACTGCTGATTTTCCCGAGTTCAGGCTGCTGCCTTATATAATAGGATTTTTTGCAGCTGCATTTATTCTGGTTGCTGTAAGTGGCAGAAAAAAACTAGTGTATGCATTGTGCATTTTGTTTGTGGTATTTGGTATCGTAGCCATGTATGATTTTTGGAGATGGGAATACAACTATGGCCACAATTTAAATCCCGAAGCAGCCATCATCGTACCAGGAATGGCCTATCAGCCTCCGCTGATCGGGTTTAAACAACTGCTCAATTTTGGAGCCTATTCAATGCCGGATATTGGCGGATGGATTTTTATTGGCGCAGGTGCAGTACTGGTTTTTTGCTCGATAGTGGTATGGAGAAGCAGCATAAATATGATTCAGAAAATCAAGCCGGTTCCTGTTATTGCAACATTTTTACTGGTGTGGTTATCATCCTGCAATACTGGTCCGGAACCAATCAAAACCGGTACTGATAATTGCTATTTCTGCAAAATGACCTTAAGTGATAATCGTTTCGGTGCCGAGCTTATAACAACAAAAGGGAAGATCTTTAAATTCGATGATGTGCATTGCATTTTATCTTACCTGAAAACAAAAGATGTAGAGGTTCCCAACATAAAAGATATTTACCTAACCAATTTCTGCAGCGATCACCAGTTGATTAATGTAACAAAGAGCTTCCTGCTTAATAGTGCAGATCTGCGAAGCCCGATGGGCGGTAACATTGCCGCATTTGACAACAGAGATAGTTTATCGAAGATCCAGGGACACTATCCCGGCAATCCTGTTAACTGGAAAGATTTACTAAAGCAGTGAAGAAATTTATTTACATATCATTTCTTTTATTTTTCGCATACAACTCTGCGGCAAAAACAATACGGGTAGGGAAAGAACAGATCTTTAAGTCAATTCGGCAGGCATTGATTATTGCTATCAACGGAGACAGTATATTGGTAGACGCAGGGAATTATCGCGAAAAAAATATTGTTATAACTAAATCCATTTTCTTAATTGGCTTAAATCATCCTGTTTTGGATGGTGAACTCCGGTATGAAATTATTTCTGTTAAAGCCAATGGTGTTATTATAGATGGGTTTAAAATTATTCATTCCGGGGTTTCCAGTATTGAGGATTTTGCAGGTATAAAAATTTACAATTGCCGTGATGTAGTAATACGGAATAATATTCTGGAGGACACTTTTTTCGGAATCTACACACAATATGGTATTAACTGTACTATTGAAAAAAATGTGTTAACAGCTTATAATAAGCAGGAACAGCAGAGCGGAAATGGAATTCATTGCTGGAAAGGCGACAGTATGAGGATTATTGCCAATTCCATTTCGGGTCATCGTGATGGTATATATTTTGAGTTTGTAACCAACTCGATTATCTGGCGTAATAGTTCGGTCGGAAACATA
>JAATGW010000703.1 GCA_015654495.1 Chitinophagales bacterium | reverse complement strand
ATGCCAATAAGGAGAAGTTTTCTCTTAAACGTTAGCGTAAACATGGTTTGGAAGATTAGAGTTAATTTACTAAACTTAATATAACAGCCCAAATAATAGTATTGTGCTGAATTTCCCTGAACGGACCAATTTTAATAAAGTCTGCTTTTTCGACACCTGCCTGTTGCTTAATTCTGCTTTTGTGTTTTATATTCACCAGCGTTAAATACACAAACACGGTTGCCATGTCATCTTCCAGAAGAAAATTCATAGGTCAGATCACCACGGGTGCATTAATCCCCTCTTTGACGGCTTTTGACACAAAAGAATCTGTTCACGCTGAGCAGTCGAAAAAAGTTTCGGCAGCAGATAAAATCAATATCGCCCTGATCGGGTGCCGGGGCATGGGGTTTGGAGACCTTGAGAATGCGCTAAAACAACCGGGAGTGGAATGTGCCGCATTATGTGATGTCGATGAGGAAGTCCTGAACAGGAGAACGGCCGATGTAACGCGTATACAGGGAAAGGCGCCGGCAAAATACAAGGACTTCAGGAAGCTGATAGAAGATAAAAACATCCATGCAGTAATCATCGGTACTCCGGATCACTGGCATTGTCTTCCTTTTATCGCTGCCTGTGAGGCCGGGAAAGATATTTATGTCGAAAAACCATTGGCCAATAGTATCGCTGAATGCGATCTGATGGTAAAAGCCGCCCGCAAATACAAAAGAGTGGTTCAGGTAGGGCAGCAGCAGCGAAGCGGTACGCACTGGAAAAAAGCAATGGATATGATTAAATCCGGCGGCATCGGCCAGCTGCGCCGTGTAAATATCTGGGGAAACTTCAATTACGGCACCGGGCAACCGAAAGTACCGGATGCCGCCGTTCCACCCGGTGTTGATTTTGATATGTGGCTGGGACCGGCTCCCCAGCGGAGCTTTAACCCGGCAAGATTTCATGGCTCCTGGCGGATGTTCTGGGACTATGGCGGTGGCCTTGTAACCGACTGGGGTGTGCACCTTATTGATATGGCATTATGGGCGACTGACACAAAAACGCTGCCACTATCCGTATCCGTCGGCGGCGGAAATTATGCCTATCCTGATCATGCACACGAAACTTTTGATACCATGGATGCGGTCTTCCAGATGAAGGACCATGTAATCCGGTGGGAACATAATGCCGGCATTCAGCAGGGACCTTATGGCAGGATGTATGGTCTTGCATTTGCAGGCAATGATGCAACACTGGTAATTGACCGCGGAGGGTTTGAACTATTTCCCGAAAACGACAACGGAAAATTCAAAGTGCCCGCGATACCGAAACAAGGTGGCTCCGAATCTCATGAGCTGCACATGAAAAATTTTGTTGAATGTATCCGTTCGCGCAATGAACCTGCCTGCCCGATTGAAAACGGTAGATTGGTTGCCGTATATGCGCATATGGCTAATATCGCACTCAAAACAAATTCAAGGCTTATCTGGAATGAAGAAAAGAAAAATTTCGGTGACAATACTGCAGCGAATGCCTTGATAACTCCAGCTTACCGGAAACCATGGATACTTCCTAACGTTTAACGTTAACTGTTATCGTCGTGCATGTTTTAAAAAAGCCATCATGAAAAGTGTTTTGATTTTTGCTGCCCTGTTGCTTTTTGCCGGACTTGTAAATGCTCAGAAAAAAACGGCAATCAGAACCTCACCGGATCCGGCATTTATCAAACCTCCATTGATGGCCAGGCCCAAAGCACTTTGGCCCTGGGTGAACGGCAATTTCAGTCTATCGCAGATCAGTTACGAACTTGGTGAAGCCAAAGAAAAAGGCATGGCAGGATTTGATATCTGGGATTGCGGGGCTATGGTGGACCCGGATAAAATTCTTCCCGCAGGCCCTGCATTTCTGGGCGATGAATCTCTACAGGCTATTGCACATACAATCCGGGAAGCGGATAGATTGGGAATGGAAATCGGCCTGATCAGTTCCAGTTCATGGAATGCAGGCGGCGCCTGGACGAAACCGGAAAATGGCGCGATGGGGCTTTTCAGGTCAGATACTATTATTGAGGGACCTCTATCTTTCAATGAACTAATACCTTTCCCAAAATTACCTGAGCACAGCAATAGCAATAATAAAGCCATCCGGTTTACAGACTCACGTACAGGGCTACCTGTATACTACAAGGAGGTCGGAATTATTGCTCATCCATATAAAACAGATTCATTAATCCCATCCGTTTCCGAAATTAAAAACCTCGCTCCGTATTTCTCACCAGGCGGGCAACTCCGCTGGGAAATTCCGTCAGGCCGCTAGCGTATAGTAAGATATGTCTGCATTCCTACAGGGCAACCACTGGCTATTCCCAGCCCCAACTCAAGAGGAATTGTACTGGATCATTTCAGCGCTGCTGCCCAGGAAGCCAATATGAATTTCATATTTGAAAAACTGAAATCAACGCTTGGAAGCCTGCGTAACCGATCCCTGAAATATATTTATGAAGACAGCTATGAAGTAAACAGCGCAGTATGGACACCATTACTTCCTGAAGCTTTTCAGCAACGTTATCACTACAGTCTGATCAGCTTCCTGCCGGTACTAGATGGCTTTTTTATAGGTTCAGGTGAGGAAACTGTTCGTTTCCGGTTTGATTTCAGAAAACTTTTATCAGATCTTATTATCGAAAATCACTACCTCAAAGGCCGGGAAATGTCTGCAAAAGAAGGCCTCGGATTTTATGCCGAAGCTGGTGGCCCCGGTGAGCCGATACACAATGTGCCTTTTGAAGACCTTAAAGCGCTGGGTTCGCTTACGGTTCCGCGTGGTGAATTCTGGAATAAACATCCGCAGCTCGAGCTTTTACAAATCATTAAAGGGATCAGCAGTTCTGCACATATTTACAATCAACGTTATGCGGAAGCAGAGGCTTTTACCAGTGTATGGTTATGGCAGGAAGGACCTGGCGAATTGAAGCCGCTGGCAGATCGTGCCATGTGTGAAGGATTGAACAGATTTGTATATCACACATTCCCGCATACGCCACCGGAATCAGGCCGGCCCGGATGGATCTATAATTTCGGTACCATCATCAATACTACTAATGGCTGGTGGTCATTGTCGAAAGGATTTCATGAATATATCGCAAGGAGCTGTTATCTCCTGCAGCAGGGAAATTTCAGAGGCGATGTTGCATTCTATTATGGCGATCAGGCCCCGAATTTCGTAGCTCCAAAGAAAATTCCCGCAGTGCTGGGCGAGGGCTATGATTACGATGTGGTGAATAGCGATGTTATTCTGCACAAGATGACGGTAAGGAATAACCGCATTTATCTACCGCATGGTCAATATTATGAAGTGCTGGTTTTACCCGATGATATCCGCATGAATCCGTCTGTTTTAAAAAAAATAATGCAGCTGGTAGAATCCGGCGCCACTGTTATCGGACCGAAACCTCTACGCTCATACAGTCTGGATGAGTCAGAAAAAAATGATCTGACTGTAAAAACAATTGCCGGTTTACTGTGGGGCCGATGCGATAGTATTCATGTAAAAGAAAACAGATTTGGAAAAGGAAAAATAATTTGGGGGAAAACTGTCCGGGATGTACTTGCATCAAAAGAAATTGGTCCGGACATGGCTTATGACAATAATGGAAATGATTCACTTGATTATATACACAGAACCGACGGAAGCCGGGAAATCTATTTTATCAGAAATAAACTTAAGCGACCATACCTTGGTGAAATAAGTTTCAGGGTACGGGATAAGCAACCGGAATTCTGGAAAGCAGAAGATGGAAGCCAGCATCAGGTTAATCATTTCCGGATAGAGAGTGGCAGAACTACAATTCTGCTTCCGCTTGGGAGTGAAGAATCCTGTTTTATTGTTTTTGAAAAGCCGGTGAATCTGCAGAAACAGAAGCGGCCCCTTCTTCCAGCAGAAGGCGAAATCTATCTGTATGCTGAAAACGGATTGGTGCATCTGAAAAAAGAAGCGGTGGCTCTCACAGAACCATGGAATATCAAATATAGTTTTCAGGCCGGACTACCGGTAACGGACACCGTTAGAGAGATAAAACCCTGGAATACGAGCACTAAAGATTCCATCAGGTATTTTGGCGGAATAGCGACCTATGAAACTTCTTTTAACTGGAGCATCCCTGCGGATAAAAATGCAGCGGGCTTTCTTGAACTCAATAGCGTAAAAGAAATTGCCCGGGTGTACCTGAACGGTGAGTTGTTGGGATATCACTGGCATCCTTCCAATCGTTTCAATATCACCTCGCGGTTAAAGCCGGGGAGGAATACCATTACGATTGAAGTAGCGGGCACTATTAACAACTGGTTGATTGGCGAAGCAAGAAAACCTGCAGCCTTTAGAAACTCCAGAACGAATATCACCAAACTATCTAATGCCTGGCGTATTCCTTTTGCGGAAGCTTCACTGATTGAGTCGGGATTGATCGGTCCCGTTACTGTGACGATGGGCGAATACCTTCGATAAACAGAAAACGACAGCAATTTATTTCCTAAGATCTGCATAGCTGATCAACCGGATCCCTAACCTTTTGATAGTCTCCTTCACCTGCGGATCAGTCAGCATTTCGGTTACACCCTGGCGATCAGCCGCAACATCTTCATATCCGATATGATGAATGGCGCGAAGTTCCGCATCATCAAGACCAGGATGCTCGACAAACATATAAGTATCACCTGCTTTAAGTCCTTCAAGCATTTTGATGAAACTCTGCTTTTTTTCTGCGGCAGATTTATGAGGACCTGCAAAAGGAGCATACTTAACACTAAATTCAGCAGGATCTATATCAACCTTGTATTCCTGCGCCAGTTTTTTTGTTAATGCTTTTACTTCGGGACTCATATCATAACAACCCATATGAGCAGAAATATGTGAAATACGCGGAATCTTCTTTTTAGCCAACTCAATCTGCGCACGCAATTCTTTCTCTACATCCTGGATCGTAAATGGTTTGTCTTTCAGATTTTTTCCCGGATAGTTTTTATTGGGATATATCATGGGATAGAAATAACCATCCTCATCAACCAGGCTCGGGCAAGATGATACCGGCCGGTATTTGATGTTGTCCCATTCACTTGTGAGAGCAATGTGTATACCTACATCCACCTGCGGATTGTCCTGCAGCATTTTCACTGCTTCGGGAAACCAGGGTGATGGTACAATGATTTCCACCGAAGTGGCAATTCCTTCTTTGAAGGTTTTAACTATCGCTTCATTGCCAGAATGTGCAAAGCCCATATCGTCCACCCGCACAATCAGCCGCGGAGCTTTTTGTTGTGCAATTGTTATATCAGCGAATAAAAGAAACAGGAGAAAGATGAATGATTTCTGCAT
>JAATGW010000606.1 GCA_015654495.1 Chitinophagales bacterium | reverse complement strand
TCCGGTGGTCAGCGTCAGCGGATAGCTATTGCGAGGGCCATTTTAAAAGACCCGGCAATCCTGATTCTTGATGAGGCTACCAGTTCGCTGGATTCGGCTTCTGAATTCCAGGTTCAGGCTGCACTCGAAAACCTGATGCAAAACCGCACGAGCTTCGTCATAGCCCATAGGTTGTCGACCATCAGGAATGCTGATAAGATAATTGTCCTGGACAAAGGACTTGTAAGAGAAACCGGATCGCATGAGGAACTGATGCGGCTGGATGATGGATTGTATAAAAATCTGAGTCATTTTCAATTGGAACTGGACTAGAGTTTAGATTGAAATGATGCGCAAAGTCCGATCGCAATTTTCTTTTACGTGCAGAATCTGATCATGAAATTGAAATCATTAAACCGACAGTGAGCCAGATTTATATGCTGTAATTTCGCCTTATAATGGGTGCGTTATGTTAACATAGGTTTCTCGGGGTCGTGGGTTTAAGTTCTTCAAAAAAACCACGATATATGGCTGAAAATAATTTCTTAAAATAATGCGGTGGGCTCGACTTTTGGAAGGTTCCGCCCCGGAGTGGTCAAAGCCGGCTCCGATGCTGCACCGCATGCTATAGCACAATTAAAGCACATCAGATTGGGTGTGCTTTTTAGTTTGGGAGCGATGGTATTTTAGGAAATTATTTTCTTGTGCCTATTTACACATAATGTCTAATTATAAGGCTGTTTTCTTCCTTTTCCGGGGGTGAATTTACGGATCAAAAATGAAATCAACAAAAGTTCCTTCTCTATTTTTGATCCGTAAATTCACCCCCGAATTGGTTATTCAAAACGCCTTATAATTTATATTATGTTAAATAGGTACTGGGTCAAAGAATCAGAAAAAGCTCCCCTCGCTTCGGATTAACAGCCCTTACGGTAGATTAGCATTATGGAAGTTTCTGAATTTATAAAAGTAACTCAACACGATTTTGGGAGACTTTGAAAGCATCACCTATTTTACATTTGGCTTGATTTGCGCAGGAGTCGAATTTTTGGGTAAATGCCTTGACGAAGGCAGAGAATGGCACGAAAGGATAAAGGCCCCTAACAGACTCATTGCCTGTAATTTCTTCCGACATTGTCATTCCGGCACGCATATTTAAGTTAGTGTCTCTCTAAGTATTCAGGTACAGAATTGAAAACCGGTTCTGATACTATTGAATGCCTGGGGAAAAGAAATTCGGAACTTAAGTGATTAAATACCGAATGCAGGTAATGCGGTGTTTTAGATTTGTTTTTGGATAAATGTAGATTTGCGGAAAAATGGATTCTTCTTGCAGTTCGGGGAGAATCGAATTTTACGCTTTAAATATGTTGCGGAGTTGTGGAGATATTGGTGTTTAATCAAACCGCCTGGATGTGATCTGACTATTGCACAAAGTTGATTTAAATAACAAACATCCTACCCATCCCAATTTTAAAAGCCATTATAAACAGCTTTCATGGGAAAACTGTTGATGAATAAAACTGTTTATGTATAACAATTCACCAGGTATTGAATTACTAAATATTTATTGAGACTGACATTCAATATAGAAAACATGCCATACCCCGCTTCTCAGATAGCATATGCATTTGTAGTGAAAGGGATTGAAGAAAATAATCCTGTAACTCAAATGAAGCTCCAGAAAATGGTTTATTTCGCACATGGGTATCATCTTGCAAAATTCGATGATCCCCTGATTGTTGAAGATTTTGAAGCCTGGAAATACGGTCCGGTGGTTCGATCTATTTATCACAGCTATAAATTATTTGGAAGCGAACGAATCGAAAAAACAAACTGGATTTTAGATATTGATCGCAAAAAAGACCTTTCTTCCCTGGATGTTCATGCCCGTGAAACAATTGAGTACACCTGGAAAGTAACTTCCGGGATGAGCGCGTACATATTATCTAACTGGACACACGAAATAAATTCTCCCTGGTCCAACACCTTTAAAAATTCGCTTTTTGGAATTGCGATAGATAACGATGAAATTAAAAACTATTTCAAAGAATTGATTTTTAAATCTGCCTGAATTGGTAAACGCAGAAGAACACCAAAGATCACCGGAAAGACTTAAGGAATCAATTTCGGAGCTTGCAAAAAATATTTCAAAAAATGGTGAGGCTTTTGAAGATGAGTCAACTTTTGTATTAAAGCAACAGATAATAGCTAGTTTGCAGGCTAATAGTGATCAGCGAAGAAGATATGCCAGATATACATTCTGGCTGACCGTAAGTTGGATATTTGTGGTCCTGGTGATTTTGATACCAGCTTCCTTTTATAATGCATTTTCCGGCAAGCATGTTTTGGAAATCTCTGATACAGTACTTATAGCCCTTTTAACCACAACCACATTAAATGTGTTTGGCTTCTTTCTTCTGGTGATGAAATACCTTTTTAATACTGAAGAATGGAAGGCAATCAGTGAAATTTTTATTTCAAAATCCAGAACCGGTTAAACTTTTTATTAATTGGGATATGCCTTGATCGTCAGAGGGAATTACCGGAAGTCAGACAGGATTTATTGGATTGCAAATTTCAGTTTAATAACGGTGTGCGTAACACTGGTAAAATGTGAAGAATCAAAGTTGCTTTTACAATAGTGAAGTGGCCCATCAGTTCACTTATTGCCTGGCTTTGTCGCTGCAATCAAACGGAGCCTAATGTTGCTTGTGTGTTTTGGAGAAAATTTGCAGACCGCCAATCCCGAGGTCAATAAAAAGAGATCGGGACAAACTCGCCCAGATGAAACAAAACAAGATTCGAAGATCCATCTTCTACTTTAACTCAATATCAAAAATAGATGAATTG